>NZZH01000022.1 GCA_002702405.1 Flavobacteriaceae bacterium
CTTGTAATTAAAAATTATTATGAAAATAACCCTGATTATCTTCAAAAAATTTCTCAAAACGCAGAGAATTATAGTATACTAAAAACCAGAATAAATAGTGATGGTTCAGATTTTGGGCCATCTTTTTACGGTGATGATAAAATTATTTTTTCATCCACTGCAAGTAGTACTGGTGATGATTTATATGAATGGTCAGGTGAAAGGTTTTTAGATTTATTTATTGCTGATATGGACTCAGATGGAAACCTTGTTAATCCGGAACCTCTATCTGGGGATATAAACACAGAATATCATGAGTCATCTGCTGTTTTAACAAAGGACAAAAAGATCATGTACTTTACAAGGAATAATTATTTTTCAGGGAAATTAGGTTTTGATAAAAACAAGCAGGTTAATTTAAAAATATACAAAGCTGAAAGTGATGATGGAGAATTATGGGGTAATATTGAAGAATTACCCTTTAATAGTGATGAGTATTCTGTGGCGCACCCTGCAATAAGTGTTAATGAGAAGAGACTTTATTTTTCTTCTGATATGCCTGGTAGTTTTGGATATTCTGATATTTGGTATGTCGATATTTTTGAAGACGACACTTACAGTGACCCTATTAACCTAGGACCACAAGTAAATACTGAATTTAGAGAATCATTCCCCTTTATTAGTGAGGAGGGGATACTTTATTTTTCTAGTGATGGAAGAATTGGTTTAGGTGGATTTGATGTTTATTTATCAGATCTTGATTCAAGAGGTATGCCTAAAACTTCAAAAAATCTTGGACCACCAATTAATAGTAGACTAGATGATTTTGGATTTATTTTTAGTACAGGTAGAGGATTTGGTTATTTTTCATCAAATAGAAATGGAATAGAGGGTAGTAGTTCAGATGAAGTTTATAGGGTTGAGGTTGGAGACGAAAATATTATCTATAATCAATTTGGAGATGAAATCAACGCTAATAATCAATTTGAAGAGCCAAATTATAATCGTGGTTTCAACTCAATTGAATCTAGATCTGATAATTTTAGGACAAACCAATCCCTAACCAATAATTTTAATAATAGAGATTGTCTGGAAATGGATTGCAGCTATTTCTGTAATGTTTCTATCCAGGGTATTATAAGAGATAAAAACACAAGAGAAATTCTTAGAGACGTCTTAGTATCTTTAATAGATCCCAATGGGAATATATTATATGAACAATTAACAAAAAAAAATGGTTCATATAGCTTTACAGGTGAGATTGATTGTTCAAAAACATATTTTATAATTGCATCAAAACCAATAGGATATTCAGATCACGAGTCTAAGATCAGAATCCCTAGTACATCAAAAGAAATAAAAAAGGATATATATCTGGAATGGAGAGATAATTGTCTGCCCAATGATCTTGGATGTTTATTAGATATAAACCCTATTCTTTTTGATCTAGATAAGCATTACATAACATATAGAGCATCTAAAGAACTTAAAAAAATACTTACCATAATGTTTAAACATCCTAAAATAAATATTTCTATTGAGTCTCATACAGATTCTAGAGGATCTAATTCATATAATGAAGCTTTGTCAGATAGAAGAGCAAAAGAAACTAAAGCTTGGTTAGTGAAAAGAGGTATTAATGGTGATAGGATATTGATAAGAGGTTTTGGCGAATATAATTTGGAGAATTATTGTAATGATAACATAGACTGTATAGAAGATGAACATCAAATTAATAGACGATCTGTATTCAGGATTTTGTAGTTTCTATAATTAGAAACTATCAACTTTTTTATATGCATCAATAACTGCTTTTTCTCCTTCAATACCTTTTATAGAATTTCCATGCTCCATTCCTAAAACCCCTTCATACCCCTTCGAGTAAATAAACTTGAAAATATTTGAATAGTTTATTTCTCCTGTTGTTGGTTCATTTCGTCCAGGATTATCACCTATCTGGAAATAAGCAATTTCCTCCCAACATTTATCAATGTTTGGAATAAGATTTCCTTCTTGTATCTGTTGATGATAAATATCAAATAATATTTTACATGATGGAGAGTTTACAGCTTTACATATTTCATAAGCCTGAGGACTTTCAGTTAAAAAAAGGCCAGGATGATCTCTAAAATTTAAAGGCTCTAAAACCATAATTAAGCCATGAGGTTCTAATAAATCTGATGCAAGTTTGAGGCTTTCAACAACATTTGCTGTTTGATATGAGAGTTTTTTTCTTAAATCAAGATGACCTGGGACAACAGTCATCCATCTTGCATTAATTCTTTTTGCAACCTCAATACTTTTTTTAACTTGTTTTAGGAAAGCAATTCTCATNTTTAAATCTCCACTTGCTAGATTTGGTTTTTTCCATGAAATTTCNTGAGCAACAAACACTCCCATTTTCATCTCACGTTTTGCCATAACATCAGCAATTTTATTTTGCATNGGAATTGATCTCTNTTTCATTCCATTATCTTCAAAGGCATTAAAACCATTATCAGCCATGAAATTTATTTGATCAATAGGGTCATTACCAGCAGAATTCTCAAACATCCCTAGATGGGGAGCATAATTAAGTTTATAACCTTTNGGTCTATTTTTTANAGACTTGGCATAAANAGGCATTTTTGTTGCAAGACTTANTCCTACAAGCGAAGTTAGCAAGGTAAATTTNCTTCTATCCATGATTTNTTAGTGGTACCTCGCAGAATCGAACTGCGGACACAAGGATTTTCAGTCCTTTGCTCTACCAACTGAGCTAAGGTACCATTTGGATGCAAATATAATTTCCTTTTTTATTTCTCTAAAAGAAATACTATAAAAATCTTTATGTAAATTTATATATTAAAATCTTCCATTAATGTATTTGGCAATAGATATTGGAAATACAAACACTAAATTTTTTTTGTTTTCTGATGAAAAACTGATTGAAAAGGGAAATTTCCCTAACGAAAGAAAGATAAAAGCAATAGAAGAAGTATGCACCAGCTATAAAATAGGTGCGATTATATATTCTAATGTTTCAAATAGCCAAAATGATGATCTGAAAAGAGTATTTAGAAATTATCTTGTTTATGAAGTAAGTAATAATCTTAAATTACCATTTATAAATGAATATAAAGATGTTTTGAACCTTGGTTCTGATCGTATTGGATTAGTTTGTGCTGCAATAAAAAAATACCCTAATAAGGATGTTCTTGTAATTGATTTAGGGACGTGTATTACTTATGATTTTATTTCNTCAACTAAAATATATCAAGGAGGTGCAATTACACCCGGATTTATGATGCGTTATAAATCTCTAAATCTATATACAAGTAAATTACCAATGTTAGATTTTAATATTCCTAAGAAATATAATGGTAATTCTACTTTTGAGTCAATTCATTCTGGAATTTATTTTGGAATTATTGATGAAATTAAAGGAAGGATAGATTTTTATAAAAAAAGATTTAAAAATCTAAAAGTAATTTTGACAGGAGGAGATTCAAATAAGTTGCCAAATAGCTTAAAAAGTGGCATATTTGCTGATTCAAATTTCATNGGTGAAGGATTACTGTATCTATTAAAGTTTAATTTATAGACATGTTAAGAACTATAGCGCTTCTATTTTTTTCATTAATTAGCCAATTTGCTTCAACTCAGGTTGGATCTAGTTCGCCATACTCATTTGCTGGAATTGGAGAAATAAATTTTAGAGGGAATCAAATAAATAGGTTTATGGGTGGGATTGATATATACAATGATTCTATTCATGCTAATTTAAATAATCCAGCTTCATATGGCGATTTAAAAATGGTCACCTATTCAATGGGAATAAACTATAAGGTTACTAATTTATCCGATAAAGAATCTTCATATCAANCAAGTAATTCTTCACTTGATTATNTAGGAATTGCNATTCCTNCNGGAAAATTTGGCTTTGGTTTNGGATTAGTACCATATTCTTCAGTTGGTTATCGCTTAGAAGGGAGAAATGATTTGCTGAATTTTAACTCGACAAATCAATTTGAAGGTTCAGGTGGAATTAATAGAGCTTTTTTTTCGGTTGGATTTCGTTTAACTAAATATTTTTCAATAGGTGCTACTTTTAATTATGGTTTTGGAGAGATAACATATCGAACCACAAAGCTTATTGACAATATTGAATTAGTGACAATACTTCAAAATAAATCTAGTCTTTCTGGATTAAATTATCAGATATCATCTAATTTAAAATTACCTGTATCTAAAGATGTTGATTTTCATTTAATGTATTCTTTATCTCCAGAATCAAATACAAAGTCAAAAAATTCTAGAATATATCTAACTGATTCCCAAAATAATATAAATGTTGGTTCTGATTTTGAGGAGGTTGATCTAAGTGCTAATGGTTTGAGTAATACTAAAGTTAATCTTTCCAAAATAACAGCAATAGGAATTGGATTATCTAAAGAAAAAAAGTGGTTTTTTGGAGCGCAGTATTCTATGATCAATTCTGAGAATTTCAGAAATGATTTTATAAACATCCCAAGTTTGACATATCAAAATGGCTCCAGAATNTCATTAGGTGGNTTTTATATNCCNAATTATTCTTCTTTAACNGATTACTGGAAAAGGGTTGTTTTTAGAGTTGGTTATAGAAATGAATTAAGCGGGATTATTATTAATAATTTTGTATTAAGAGAAACTGGTATTACATTTGGGTTTGGTTTACCTATGACAGGATACTCAAATACAAATATTGGTATTGAGATAGGCAAGCGTGGATCAATAGAAAATAATTTAGTAATGGAAAAGTTTTGGTCATTAAGAATAGGTTTTTCACTTAACGATATTTGGTTTATAAAAAGACAGTTTAATTAATGAAGCTAAAGAACTTTTTATTGATATTCAAAATATTTTTAATTTTTACAATTAATAATATACAAGCTCAACTTAGTAATGAGGAATGTATTCAAAATCTTTCAATTTTTGCAGAATCTGCAAAAGTAAAAAATTACGAAGCTGCATATGAACCATGGATCAAAGTTAGAAATGAATGTCCTTCAATTAATCTAGCAATTTATTCATATGGCGAAAGGATTTTGAAGTTTAAGTATCAAAATTCATTAGGAGAAGAAAAATCTTNCTATGCTAATGATATTTTGAAACTTTATGATCAGTGGTTAGAGCATTTTCCTACTAAAAAAAATAAAAAAGTCGTAGGTGATATAATAAGCAGTAAAGCTCAAGCAATGATCGATTATAAAATTGGAGATAAGATGCTTGTATATAATACTTTTGATAAGGCTTTCACAACAGATCCACAAAGTTTTACTAATCCAAAGGGGCTTTATAATTATTTTAAAACATTATATGATCTATACAAGGAGGGAGGAAATAAAGTAACTATGGAGAAACTTTTTGACAAATATGAAGAAGTTTCNGAAAAGTTTGAATTTGAAGCAATCAAATTAGCAAGAAATTTAGATGTTATTTTAAATAAAGAGGAAACAGGATCACCACTAACTTCTAGAGAGATTCGTAGTAAAAAGGTATATGAAGTCAATAGTAATGCTATTGCCATAATGCTTAAAAATTTGGATGCAATAATTGCAAAAGAAGCTACTTGTGAAAATCTAATACCGCTTTACAATAAAAATTTTGAAGAAAACAAAACAGATCCCATTTGGTTAAAAAGGGCTGCAAGTAGGATGGATAATAAAGAATGTTCGGATGATCAATTATTTGTTACCCTTGTCGAAGCTCTGCATAATTTAGATCCTTCTGCTGATTCAGCATATTATCTGGGTTTATTAAATGATAAAAGAGGAAATGGAACACAAGCCTTAAAATTTTATGAGGAATCAATAAAATTAGGTTCAGATCCCTACAAGAAGGCCAAAATATTATACAAAATTGCACTGAAGTTTAAAAATAGCGGAAGAAAATCATCCGCTAGAAGTTATGCNAATAAAGCTTTGTCTTATCAACCATCTCTTGGGAGAGCATATTTATTAATTGCCAGTTTGTATGCCAGTAGTGCTAATGATTGTGGTAAGACACAATTCGAAAAGAGAGCAGTTTATTGGTTAGCTGCAAATATTGCTCAAAAAGCAGGTAGAGTAGATGCTTCGATTCGAAAATTAGCAAATAAAACAAGGGCTAGTTACTTAGGGAGAGCACCTTCTAAAACTGATATATTTACAGAGGGTAATGAAGGAATTAGTATTAAATTCAATTGTTGGATTAATGCTAGCGTTAAAGTTCCCAAATTATAAATGGAAATTTCAAAAGCTGAAATATTCAAAAAGGTTGTATTTATAATTTCAATTTACCTTTTTATTTCTTGCCAAAGTCCAGAATTAGATTTTGAAACTGACAACAAGTTTTTTGAAAACCCTCTTGGTGTTGCATCTGACGTTAGACTTGTGTATACAGATTCCGCAAAAATTCAAGCCGTTTTGACTGCACCTATTCATTTAGATTATAATCATTTAAGTTTCAAATATTCTGAATTCCCCAAGGGACTAAAAGTTACTTTTTACGATGATAATGGTAAAGAAAATAAGGTTTATGCAGATTATGGTATATTTTACAAGGCTACTAAAATAGTAGATCTACAAAAAAATGTAAAATTAATGTCAAATGATGGATCTGAACTTTTTACTCAACAGCTTTTTTGGGACGCAGAAAGCGAGTGGTTATTTACTGAAGGACAATTTACTTTCAAAAATATGGATTATGATATTGATGCTATTAGATTAGATACAAATAAAGAATTCAGTGAATTCAAAACAGGAAAATTGTCTGGATCACTTAATGTTACTGAAACTAAAGATTCATTGCAATAATGAAAAACTATAAGATTTCAGAGATAATTTATTGGTGCATTGCAATAATATCTATAGTTGAAGTTTTTTTGGAATGGGAATTTAATCGAAATAGAGCATATATATTTTTAGGTTTTGCTGTCCTATCAATTTTAATGGCATTTTTCAGAAGATATTATCGTAAAAAATTTAGTAACCAAAAAAAATTCAGAAAATGATAATTTCTGATTTAATAATTTTTATTTGCATATTATTATCTGCTTTTTTTTCAGGCATGGAGATTGCGTTTATATCTTCTAATAAAATTTTTATTGAGGTTGAAAAAAAACAAAGTGGTATAACTGCTAAATTTTTAAATTTCATTACAAAAAATCCCTCAAGATTTATTGCAACGATGTTACTTGGAAATAATATTTCATTAGTTATTTATGGTTTATTTATGGGTGATAGAATAATTGACTTTATCTTTCCTGAAGTCAATTTAAATGGAACTGTAGACTTCAAGATTTTTTTTATTCAGACACTGATTTCAACATTAATTATTTTATTAACTGCTGAATTTTTCCCAAAAGTTTTTTTCAANATTTACGCAAATNCATTGATGAAATATTTCACATTTCCTGCAATGATTTTCTATATACTTTTTTACCCACTTACATATATGATAATTAAAGTAACTGATGTTATATTAATTAACTTCTTTAATTCAAAATCAGATGCAACTAAATTTTCATTTTCTAAAATTGAATTGGGTGATTATATTGATGAGCAACTTAATGCTTCTCAGGATAAGGAAAATGTTGATACAGAGATTGAAATTTTTAAAAANGCACTTGATTTTTCAGATTTAAAAACCAGAGAAGTAATGCTTCCTAGAACTGAAATAATTGCTGTTGAGGCAAATTCTTCTATTAAAGAAATCAAAAAATTATTTACNAAAACAGGATTATCAAAAATACTAGTATTCAAAAAAACCATCGACAACATAATTGGGTATGTTCATGTTTTTGAAATATTTAAAAAACCAAAACAAATAGCTTCAATTTTAATTCCNATAGGATTTGTTCCAGAAACTATGCCTATTAGTGCAGTGTTAAAAAAACTAATAAAGCAAAGAAAAAGTNTTGCAATTGTTTTGGATGAATATGGAGGCACTTCNGGAATTATAACTGTTGAAGATATAATAGAAGAATTATTTGGTGAAATAGAAGACGAACATGACAAAATTGGATTTTATGAAAAAATTGTCAATGATAATGAATACGAATTTTCTGCTCGTTTAGAAGTAGATTATTTAAATCAAAAATATAATTTGAAATTACCAGTTAAAGAATTATATGAAACTCTAGGAGGANTAATAGTAAGCATCACAGAAAAAATTCCAAAAAAGGGAACAAAAGTTAATATAGAAAATTATCAAATAGAGATAAAAAGTGTTTTGTCAACTAAAATTGATAGAGTAATACTAAGGATGATAGATGAAGATTAAAATTTTAAATAAAAATTGTATTTTCGCACCTAATAAAAATTACTTNTTATGGCTGTTTTAGGGCAAATACGGAAACGTTCTTTTTTCTTAATCCTTGTAATAGGAATGGCTCTTTTTGCCTTTGTTATTGCTGATGTTTTTAATAGGGCTGGACCTAATTCATCTTCTGATGATCCAATAGGAGTGGTAAACGACATAGACATGGATTTAAATTATTTCAGAAGTCTAGTTGAACAAACTGAAAGGAATTATAATCTATCTACCATGGAGTCAGTTAGCAATGTTTGGGATCAATTAGTTAAGTCAACAATTTTTAATCAACAATTTAAATATCTTGGAATAGACGCTGGGAAAGAACAAATTGAAATGATGCTTTCTCAAAATGAGTCAATTACAAATGATCCTCGTTTTCAAAATTCTTCTGGAATTTTTGATTTTGGACTTTTTGTAAATTTTCTAGCTCAGTTAGAGATTGAAAATCCAGCAGCTTTTCAAGATTGGAAATTACAAGAAGAAAGTCTAGTCGCAATAGCTAAAGAAAANATATATTTCAATCTTATTAAGGCAGCTACAGGAGTTACTGAAAAAGAAGGTAAAGATTCTTATCATTTAGATAATGATAAGATAAATTTAAAATATGTTAGTGTTTCATANAAGGATATTGATGACAGTTTGTTTACTGTTACTGAAAATGAGATTAGAAAATATATTAATCAGAACAGAAAGAAATATGAAACACAAAGTTCAAGAGGCTTGAGTTATGTAATTTTTCCTGAAATTCCATCAAAATCAGATGAAGATGAAATTAGATCTGAACTTGAAAAACTACTTTATGATAGAGTTGAGTATAATGATGTGTCGAAACTTACAGATACTATCCNTGGGCTAAAAGATGTCAAAGAAATATCTGAATTTATTGACCGATATTCTGAAGATCCTTTTGATTCTNTATACAAACCGAAGGGTAATTTAGCAAACGATTATGCAGACATCCTTTATGGACTAAACCCAGGAGATGTATTTGGTCCTTACAAGGACGATAACAAGTACAAAATATCTCGTTTTCTAGATAGAAAAAAAGGCGGATCCATAAGGGCGAGTCATATTTTGATCTCTTACAATGGAGCTACAAGAGCAAATTCTTCTGTTACAAGAAATAAAAATGAAGCTGAGGAAATTGCAAAGAAAATTTATTCAAAAGCNAGAAAAAATGTAGGAAACTTTTCTCGATTAGCTGCTGAAAATTCTGATGGTCCTTCTAAAAATTTGGGAGGAGATTTAGGGTTTTTCCAAGAAGGTACTATGACTCAAAAATTTTACTCTTTTTGTGAAAAAGCAAGAGTTGGAAGAGTTGGATTGGTCGAAACAGAATTTGGTTTTCATATAATTCATGTTACTGACAAAAAGGANATAGTTCTTGTTGCAGATATAACNAGAGAAATAATACCATCTGAAGAAACTTCAAATAAAGTTTTTATGAATGTTACTAAATTTGAAATTGAAGCNAAAGAAAAAGATTTTTTAACAACAGCTGAAAATTATAAATANAAAGTTCAAGATGTAAATAAAGTTGAAGTTTTAGAAGAAAATCTTCCAGGTCTATTTAGNCAAAGGAATATAGTTCAATGGGCTTTTGATAAGGAAACGAAAGTTGGTGATATTAGAAAGTTTTCAATAAGTAGTGGNGGATATGCAGTAGTNAGGTTAAATAAGNTCTCTGNAGAGGGANATGTTGATATTGAAAATAATATGGAAGAAGTAAAAAATNTATTAATCAGAACAAANAAAATTAATTATATAAAACAGAATTATTCNGAAATTAAAACATTAGATGAATTTTCTCAATTNCTTAACAAAGAAATTGAAACTGCATCTGCTTTAACTCAGAANAATACTGTTTTGGTNGGTTCTGGNGAAGAACCNTATATTATTGGNGCNGCTTTTTCAATGGATTTAAATCAACCGTCTGAACTTTTAGAAGGTAAAAGTGCTATTTTTATGATAGAGGTAAATTCTAAAGAAAAAGCTCCAGAGCTTAGTAATTATATTGCTTACAAAAATGCATTAAGGACCTCTAAAAGAACTGAAATAGCAAGTTCATTGTCAATTTTTGACGCTTTAAAGTCAGCCTCTGAAATAGTAGATAACAGGAAAATTTATTACTAAATTATTATTTCTGAATAGTTAAAAATTGTTTTGAAACCCTTCTGGTAAAAATAATTTTGATTGTTTTGATTTCCTGTAGCTAAAATGAAATCTCCACCCCAAGCTCCTAAACTTTTAATTGAACCATTGAAATCAGAGAAAANTTCATCTTTAATAGTTTTCTTTTTTAAAATTCTTTTTGTTATTTGTTCATGTTCATTTATTAATTTTTCAAAATCTTCTAGTTTATTGGTTAAAACGATTTCTTGAGAAATAGATGATATCTGTCTAGAAGATTCTTTAGGAACTTTTTTTGATTCNATGAANTNTTTNAATTCTCTCATACTATTTTGNTTTTTATTTAANTAAACAAAAAAAAGAGAATTTNTAAAAGAAGGATTNAANTCACATTTCANAATTTTTGGAGTTGATTTTTCAAGNGAGTAAATAATAGGTTTATTTGATTTTGCACATGCAATATCATAGCCACTTCCNCCAAAAGTTTTTTCTAATAATTTGTATGGATCAACNTTAGCCCACTCAGCAATATTTGAAATTAAAGTTGATGAAGATCCTAAACCCCAATTAATATTAAATTCTAATTTAGTTTTAACCTTTGCACCTTCTAAAAGAAGAAATTTGGGATTAAGTTCTCTTGCAATTTTTAAAATTTTTGATAGATTTTTTGAAATCTTTTCATTCATAGAGGTTATAGTGTTAAAATTTCTGCAACATATTTTTGTTTTGAACCATATATTATTCTCTTTATCATAACTCTCCCAGGTAATATGTCTTTCTTTCTGGTAGGTATAAAATAATGATTGTCCGAATTTAGATGGTAGAGCAAATGCTTTTGCTCCAATTTTTACAAAATACTCTCCTGTTAGTAGAAGTTTTCCGCGGCTATAATATTTCAAATTATTAATTAGATTTTAAAAAGTTTGTTACTTCACNATGAGTTACTGGTTTGTTTTTAAAAAATTCTATTGCTTTTATTTTTTGCTTTTGGNTNGCCTTATTTTGATTTAANATATTTAATAAATGCATTTTCATNTGGCCCNTTTGAATACCNGATGTAANAAGAGATTTGAGTGCCCCAAAATTTTGAGATAATCCAACAGCTGCAATTATTTGCATTAATTCAGAAGAAGATGGATTCCCAAGTAATTCTANTGACCATTTGACAAGAGGATGGAGNCTTGTTAANCCTCCTACTGTACCAATTGNAATTGGTATTGTAATTTCAAAAATNAAATCGTTTTTTTCTTCNTAGGCATTTGTTAAGCTGGAATATTTTCCATTTCTTGCTGCATAAGCATGAATACCTGCTTCAACAGCTCGAAANTCATTACCTGTAGCGATTAAAACTGCATCGACACCATTCATTATTCCTTTATTATGAGTTACAGCTCTATATGGTTCGTTTTTAGCAATTTCAATTGCTTGTATGATTTTTTTTGAAAAGTNTTTTGGTTCCAAGCCATTTTGATTTCCAAGTTTTTTTATAGGACATCTAACCTGNGATCTAGCAAGACAATTAGGAACATAATTAGACATTATACTCATTACTATATCTATTTTTTTGTCTGTATCAGANAAGTTTTTAAATCCATNTATTTGTGATTTAAATGATTNTGCAATTTGTTCAAGACAGGAGTTAATAAAGTTAGCACCCATAGAATCTATAGTTTCAAAAACAACATGGATTTGATAATAATTCTTGATTAACGGGGTTTTGTCAATAAGCTTTATTTTTTTAATTCCTCCCCCCCTGGATCTCATATTATTTGTTAATAAATTTGTTGAAGTAACCAGGCTTCTTTTTTTATCATTAAAAAAAGAGATNAAATCCTTTGATTTTCCATAGAATAAGAAATGAATTTGTCCGACTTTTTCTTTGCTTAGGATACTAGAATTAAAACCTCCTCTTGAAGACCAAAATTTTGCAGTTTTTGNTGCAGCTGCAATAACTGAACTCTCTTCTATAGCCATTGGNATAGTATAAAGTTTATTATTTATTAAAAAATTAGGAGCTACACCGAAGGGTAAAAAAAAATTTGAAAGAGAATTTTCTATAAATTCATCATGGACTTTTTGGATATCTTCTTTTTGATGATTGTAAGAGAGAATTATCTCTTTCGCCTTTTCGGGTTCTTTAAAATGATTTCTTACAACCCAATCAATTTTTTCTTTTTTTGTGAGTTTAGAAAAACCTTCAATATTTTTTAACATCTAAATACTTTATAAGCTAAAGATACATTTTAAACCACTAATTTAAAATTGATTTATTTGAAATGGAGAAACATTTTTTATTATTTTACCCATCTGTTAAATTCAGAAAGATTGAGAAGTTTAAATCTATATCTTTATGAATTAAAATGAAATGAAAAAATTTTAATGGACTAAACANATGGAAAATAAAATNATTAATAAAAANTNNCNAAATCAAAAAACAATTTTAGGCCATCCTGTAGGTCTTTTTATCTTATTTTTCACTGAGCTTTGGGAAAGATTTAGCTATTATGGAATGAGAGCTATTCTTGTCCTATATTTAGTTTCAGCAACAAACACAAAGAACCCTGGTCTTGGNTGGGAAAACAAGGATGCAATTTCACTTTATGGATGGTATACAATGTTTGTNTATTTAGCTACTATTCCAGGTGGTCTTTTAGCTGATAAAATATTGGGTCAAAGAAAATCTGTTATGTTGGGTGGTTTTCTTCTAGTTTTTGGGCATAGCATTCTNGCAATAGAAGCGATGTGGGCATTTTACTCTGGCCTAGTATTCATTGTTTTGGGTGTTGGTTGTTTAAAGGGAAATATTTCCACAATGGTAGGCGGTCTNTATAAAAAGGGAGAAAATGATAGAAGAGATCTTGGATTTTATATCTTTTATATGGGAATTAATATAGGTGCTGCNAGTGCTGCACTTCTTGTAGGATATGTTGGAGAAACAATTGGCTGGCATTATGGTTTTGGATTAGCTGGATTGGGAATGGCTCTTGGCCAATTAGTTTATTGGAGGGGACAAAAGTTCATATCCCATGTAGGGAATATTGTTGAGGATAATAAAGTTAGAAACAATTCAAAGATTAATCTACTTTCAGATATTTTTAAAAAGACTAATTCAATAATTGGATTCTCTGTTATGGTTATTTTATCGTTAGNAATTTACTATNTCTTTGGAGCTTGGGATTACGCATTATTATNNTTTGGCTTAGCCTTTGCTGTCGGAATAGCAATAGTAATTTATAATGATGGCGATTCGATTGAAAAAGATAGGATTTTAGTTACNTACCTTGCCTTTTTAATTGTGATAGTCTTTTGGGGTGCTTTTGAGCAAGCAGGTGGATTAATGAATGTATATGCTAAGCAAAAGACAGATCTATCATTATTTGGNCTTTTTGATGTCCCTGCTAGTTGGTTTCAATCCGTGAATGCAATTTTCATTATAATTTTNGCAACNCTTGTTGGATCATTTTGGGTTTGGTGGAAAAATAAGGGTAATGAATATTCTTCAATTTTCAAGATGGCAATAGGAGTAATTATTATGGGATGGGGATTTTTCTTTATGTCAATTGCTAGTAGTGAAGTTGTCTATGACACAAATTCTATTATAACTCAAAAATCAGCTATGTACTGGCTTGTTTTCGCCTACCTTTTTCACACACTTGGAGAGCTATGTGCTTCTCCAGTAGCTCTTTCTTTTATTACTAAATTATCTCCTTCACGGTGGGCAGCATTCATGATGGGTGCTTATTTTGCAGCAACAGGTCTTGGAAATAAAGTTGCTGGCTTAATCGGAGAAAACGCTTCTAATATTGGAGATTTTTGGACTTTTACAGGAATCGGGATTTTTTGTTCTGTTTTTGGCCTTCTAGTAATTTTAATAATTAAACCTTTGAAGAGGCTGGTTCATGAAGCTGAGTAAAACAGCATAAAATTTTAATAAAGTACCTTTTG
>NZZH01000023.1 GCA_002702405.1 Flavobacteriaceae bacterium
TAAAAAAGCTTTTTGAATATCAATTAATAAAAGTGCTGGATTTTTATCAATAAAATTCATTTTTTTCTAGATATTTTCACCTAAGATTTGATTTCCAGTTCTTAATATCAGCTAATAAATTATTTAGGGTCATGAATACAGCATTCATCATCTTTACACTGACAGTATTTTAAATTATAAAAATGTAAAAAAACAAGCATAGATGAAGCTAAGTATATTGGTAATTCAGTTAGATGAGCCAATTCAAATAATTCATTAAGTAATAGTGCTGTTAATACTATCCAAGTAGACCAGAAGAGGGTTTTCATAAAATTCTTTGAGGTCCTCCTGGCAGAATAGTAGATAGCAAAAAAAGAAAGAAAAATAAAAAAGAAATTCAAACTTTTCCACCAAAAAGGGACAACTTCACAGCAATTAATGGCATTAGTTTGAGCAACAAATAAAAAGGGAGTACCCAAACAATGGCAAATACACATGGTAGATATTAAAACACCTAAAAAATCAGAATTANAAAGATTTAATCTCATTTGGCCAACGAAAATAAGAATCTTTATCCAATCTATCAGCAAATATTTAATTTGAATTTTTAAAAACACCAAAAATAAATTTCTGTATTTTATTAGATGGTGTGATGTGATCAGATTTACAAAAGGAAATTGATTTAAAACCAGCTTTCTCAAAAGTTTCTTTCATTGAATTTTGATCATACTGNCTTATTTCTAGACCACTACATCNTTTTGGCCCTTCAATTGAAAATGTTCCTANAACTAATTTGCTGGCAAAAAGAGAAATTTTATTTAAGTATTTATTGATATGATTTTTTTTAGTCAAAAAATGAAATAANGCTCTATCATGACATAAATCAAATTTAATAGGACTTTTAAAGTTTAATATATCTGATTCAATCCAATTAATCTTTTTTGCATTTTCACCAAGTCTTTTTTTAGTCTTACTTATTGCGTTTTTGGATANGTCAAGAACTGAAATGTTTGAATATCCAAGATCAATAAGAGAATCAACTAACATACTTTGACCTGCGCCAATATCAATTATACTTGAGGACTTAGAAAGGTTAAGCGATTTAATTAAATCAAGCGAAATTTGGGGAGTGTTTTGTGTCCAAGATAATTCATTAGNNTGTTTTGTAGAATAAATATTTTCCCAATGNCTTTTCATACAGACTTATGAGCATAAAAGGATATAGAATAAAGNATTACAAGACCCCANGCCAAATAAACAAAAGGNGAGCTAGGTATTAGCATATGAGCCATAATTGTTCCAAAGAGGATCATTGTTCCAATGCATATTAATAGGCTAATTCTAACTTTAGAAATATTAGTTAAACTAGTCCTTGCAAAAAGAAAGATAAATAACCCTATAACTCCAACCCAAAGTCCAAAAAACTGATAAATTTGTCTGAGATATCCAGGNAGAGTATTGTTTATTTCTTCCTGAAATAATTCATCAAAACTCATTTCTAGTCTCTCTTCATTTGCAACTTTATCAAGCATCCAGGGTTCATCGACAATCATCCATCTTGCTCCTAGGAAAATCATGGTTATTCCCATGATTAATAGGGGGATGGAAAATAGGGAAATTTTTCTTTTGTTCACATATTAAATATACAAAACAAGGTAGAATGAAAATGGTTTAGTATGGAATAATTATTTTTTTGGTATTATCCATTTGTCTTCATATACCANACCATTCATTTTATTTGAAACAACTAAGTCAACAACTTTTAGNCCTTTTAANGCCATATTTTCAAAACTATCAATCCCGTCATTNTCAAATCCTTTTCGTGTTCTATGAATATTAAATTTTTCAGAGAATTTTCTGTTAAATGCNTTTTCAACTCCATCTTTCCCCAGCATAAAACCTAAAAGACCAGCCCATGTTGCTGTTGGATTATCTGAATCCCAACCGGCTAAGACTCCAATTTTTATTGTTTCTTTTATGTCTCCCTCTCCATAAAGTAAGCTTATTATACTTGCACCAAAATTAATTCCAGCAGCAAAGCATCCATTACATGATTTATCTTTTGTAGCCCATAAATAATTATCTTCTTGTCTAATTTGATATTTGAGATTTAATTCATCTCTTGTCTCTTCCCATTTTTTACCTTTAAGATAAGATGCTTTAACAAAGTCATACATTTTTGCAGAATAAGAGCTATTTGGCAGATTTTTTCTAGCTTCATCTCCCATCCACTGAACTTTATCTTTTATTGAAACATGATTTGTNTCTTGTGCTGCCAAAGAATACATAATTACATTAAATTCTNCAATCCATTTTGCATTTTCTCTCGCAGTAGTTAGAATTGGCAAACTTGAAATCTCTAGAGCTATATCAGGCCTTGTTGGCGAAAAAAAACCAAAAATTTCAGTCGTCAATTGGGCATCAATCATTTCATAATGAATGTTGTTTTTTGGATTACTNGTCTCTGGTGGTAAAATACCCTCTTGCATTAAATCAAAAGCTCTTTGGTTAGAAACCCAAAGGAAATTCTCTTCTTTCTTATGGATATGATTTAGCCAACCCCTTTGAATTTGTTTGCCATTTAGTTGAGCGGTATTGTTTTCTATGATTATTTCTTGGTACATATATTCAATATCAGTATCATCATCTGCGCCCCATATACTATCCTTATCAGCAAATAAGAAAGTAATGGTTTCAGAATATTCATTTGATTCCCAAATATTTGGCTGATCTTTATCTCCCCAATTTTTTCTTGTNTAAAAACCTTCACCTTTTCCTTCATGAGCTATTCCAATCTTATCCATTTCTGTAATTAAACCTGTCCAGTTGCCAATGCACTGACCTAACCAAAAACCTTCTAATTTATTCTTATAAACATCTTTATATATTATTACATTAGCCTTATTGGAAATAGGGTTAGAATTATTTTCACATCCAATAAACATTAAACAAATTATTATAATAAACTGATAGATGATTCTCATTTAAGAATATTGATTTATTTCATTAAGAGTTTAAATATATACATCAGCTGTATTTTTTAATAATTTTAATTACACTTTCATAGTAACCTCTTCCAAAAAGTATGAGATGGACCAATAAAGGATATAATTGATGAATTTCAAGGCTATCTTTCCAATTATAATCTATAGGAATAATTTCATTATATGAATCAATTGCATGGTTTGGTGGATTNCCAAATAAATGTAGCATTGCCCAATCAATATCAGAATGGCCAAAATAGACTGCAGGATCAATTAAAGTAGGATTTCCTTCTAGATCAGAAATTAAGTTACCAGACCAAAGATCTCCATGCAGTAGAGATGGTTTTTTTTTTCGGAACAATCGATCCTATTTTCTTACTTAAAGATTCTACTTTCTTTGACGATTCATAGTTTATCAATCCTTTATTAGTTGCTTTTTCTATTAAGTATAGAATTCTATTTTCCATATAAAAATCAACCCAACTATCTTTAGATTTATTTATTTGCAAAAGAGAACCAACATAATTGTCGTGATTTAATCCAAAAGTGTTATTATTTTTTTTGTGTAAAAAGGCAAGATTTCTTCCAAATAATTCCCAATTGAAAGGCTTTGCTTTACTTATGTATTCCATTATTATATAGGCTTTTTGATTCTTTTGTCCAACTGANAGCACTTTTGGTATTACAAATGAAGAGTTGGAGAGTAGTTTTAATCCAAGTTTTTCTTTTTCAAACATTTCAGGGTATAAATCTTTATCATTTATTTTTATAACAACAGTTTGATTTTCTAATATACACTTGTATACATAATTGATATCGCCCCCACTAAGAGCTTCAACACTCATTACTTTCTCGCTTGTATTTTCAAAAAGTATTTCCTTTATTTCAGTTGTCAATTGCATAGTTTTTATCAAAAAATAAATTCAATTTTAAAAAATAAAACCTCTCATTTCTGAAAGGTTTTATTTTAAATAAAATTTACTGGAATTTATTTTACATAATCAAATTTTCCAGTTTCTTCATCTATTCCTCCAATCCATGACATCACATCATCAGAATGACTTGAAATACTCTTCCAAAATATTTTAGTGTTTTCATCCATTGCTCCAATACTAAAATTTTCTTGCCATTCAGCAAGTGATTTCCAGTCTGGATAGACAACATACATATGCCAACTCATTCCAGAGCCATAAAGATGACGACTTGCATACATTGCTTCAATTGTTCCACTTTCCTTTAATTGTTTAGCATATCCAGCAAGCCAAGTATTTCTGAAATCAATGTTCTTGCCCCATTTTGTATTGAATTTGTGATTTACAAAGACCTTTTTGGATTTCCAATCCATGCCTTCCTTTTCATACCTTAATGTATCTAAACCTTGAAAAATTCTTATTTGATCAGAATGATTATCAGCATATAATCTTGTATAAAGGCGCCAATCAGCCGTTAAGGTTTCCTGTTCCTCCTTTGAAAGATTCATTGCTTCAACATTTTTTGCAAGTACTTTATTTGTAATATTTGCATCCAAATCAATATCTGAAGCGTTATCGTAAAAATCATAGATAGCAAAAGTAAAATCACCCGCATATATATGAGAAAAAATACCAGAACCCATTATTTTCCTCTCTTCAGAGAGAGTTAAATTCATAAATTTTTTATGAAGGGATAAAAATTCTTGAGAATTTTCCCTTGGTACAGTTACATAGGTAATATTTACCACATTTTGAGCAAAGGTCAAAAGAGAAGTAAATAAAAGAAATAGTGTAAGTAAATTTTTCATTTTTCATGTTAAGTTACAAAATTATGATTTATTAAAACGGGAGAGATTAGAACAAATAATTTCTAAAATAGAAAAGTCATTTTTATCAAAAATGATCAAAAATGATCAAAAAATGACCAAAAATGACCAAAAATGACCAAAAAATGATCAAAAATGACCAGAAATGATCAAAAAGTGAAATTTTTAATTTTTTATATTTAATTTTTTATTTGGGTTTTTTATAAAAAAAATAGTTCATAAAAATTTTTTTCATTCAGCAGTAAATTTTAATTTCAAAACAATTTATTAATAGTCTTTACGTTTTTTTTACATGAGAAACAGATTAGCTATCCTATCGGTATTATTATTTGCAGGTAATGTTTTTTTTACTACTGCATACTCTCAAATAAAAAAATCCTATGAATTTGATTTCAAAGAAGATATTCTTTGGTTAACAAATAAGGAATTTAAAATTTTCGTTTCCACAAAAAAGGGTGTTTACACTCTAAATAATGTACAGGTTTTAAAAACCAAGAATCGCCCTTCAATTAAATTATCTCCTCTTGGAAGAGAATTATTTTCTGTAGGGAGTTTCAAGATATCAAGCTTTCAGGTTAGTGATGAATTAAACCTTATTAACGAGATAAATACTGATTTAAATTATCAGTTGAAAAAAATTATATCTGATAAATATGGAAGAAATTATTTTTTGTTATCAGATTCTGGCGAAATTTTTACTCATAAAGTTGGAAATGAAATTTCGAATGGAGAAAGAATATATGATTCTGGAATAGTAGATTTTAGTTGGTCTGCTAATCTAGACCAAGTTTTTGCAGTCTCTAATCAGGAACTACTAGCTATTCGAGACAATAAGGTTCAGAAAAGTTTTAAGGTTTCAAATCCAATATCATCTGTACATACATTCGAGAGTTTATTCAAGGTTGCAATAGGACACGAAGATGGTTCAATTTCTTTGGTTGATCAAAATATGGAGGGTGAAATAAATGAATATAAAGTATCTGATTCAAAAATTACTTCTATAGTTTCACACCCTGAAGATCCACATTTATTTATTGGGAATTCAAAGGGGGAGCTATATACTTTTAACACAATTTCAAAAAAAATTCTCCCTCTTGGCAAAATTCACAAGGCTGATCTTAAGTTAGCAATAATTGCAACATACAAGTATGGAGATGAAAAGGAGTTTTTAATTTCTTATGGCGAAGATTCTAAAATTACTATATGGGATATAACCCAGTTTGATCCTGATTTTAAGTTATATGTTGATAAAAGAATTGATCAAATAAAAAATAAGTTCTTTAAACGTCAAAAAAATGAAGATGAAATTTCCTATTCAAAAAGGACTTCAATAGATATTTCAGCTAATTATTTTAATAAAAGTAAGCAGAACATAATCGACAGTATTGCAGGAACAAAAAGAAGAGGTCAAACAAAAATATCAATGGCTAATGATGGATCAGTAAAAGTTAAAGTTGATCCATTTAGAGAAGTAATTGTTAATGTTGCGAGTAATCTTAATCCATCTCTTCTGGGCGTCAAGGAATTAAATTATAATATTAATGAAATAAATTCTTTTGATATAAGTAATGTCTTATTGGTAAACAAAGAGAATGGTCAGAGTTATGGTTACAACCCTGAGAGAGATAAAAGAATTATAAGAGAAGAACAGGAGTCCATTTTATTAGCACAGGAAATTTCAAGACAAGAAGTTGTTCTGAAAAATAACTTAACGGAAATTGTAGCTTCTCTCAAAGAAGATGGAATAATAAATGAGGTAGATCTATCTGTAGATTCTCGACTTGTAAAAGAAAAAGATTCTACTGGGAAAGAAGAATTGAATTTGAAAGTCTCTTTTCTTTCCAAAGGAGTAACAGCAGTGATAGGAGCTCAAACATCTGATTATGGTGCAGGCAAGTATAATTTATTTGATTCTCCTTCTGCAAAAACTCTCATGGATTTTTTTATAAAATCTACTGAAGAAAATTTATCTGGATATCTCGAGGAGGCAACTAGAGTAACTTTTAAGATCACAGGATCAACAGATAAGTCAAGAGTGAATTCAAATCTACCATATGATGGAGAGTTTGGAGATTTTAGGAATTTCCCCTATTATTTTCAGGGATCTCTAGATGGAATTACAATAAATAAGCAAAAGGGTATTGCGTCCAATAGTGAATTAGGATTTTTAAGAACCTATTCCGTAAGGGAGTTTATTGAAAATTATACTGATGTTTTTGATTCAACAAGAAATAAATACATTCATTACTCTGAAGAATCTAATCTCTATGGGGCAGATCAGAGAAAGATTAAGATTGAACTTACAATTCATGAAATAGATAAACTTATAGCCCTAAAGAAATCTGCTGATTATAAGTTAAGTGATGTAGATACTGAAATCCCAAGTAGTTCAAAAAAAATCAATGGATATGCACTTATCATTGGTAATGAAGATTATAGTTCATATCAATCTAATGTGTCAACCAGTCAAAATGTTCCCTTTGCTTCAAGGGATGCAGAGAGTTTTAAAAATTATTTGGTTCAAATGTATGGTTTGCCAGAGGAGAATATAATTTTATTAATTAATGGTACTTACGGAGAGATTTCCCAGAATCTTTCAAAATTTAAAAATTTAATGAAATTTGANGGAGAAAATAAACAGTTTATTTTCTATTTTTCAGGTCATGGAATGCCTCATGAAACTACAAATAACCCATATCTTATGCCAGTAGATATTAGCGGATATACCGTTGATCAAGCAATTTCTTTAAACGATCTACTCAAAGATTTTAGTATTCATGATTATAAAAAGTGCACTTTAGTTATTGATGCTTGCTTTAGTGGAGCTAGTAGATCCCCGGAACCCTTAATTAATCTNAAAGGAGTTGGTAAATGGAGAATAAAAAAGAAACCACAAGNGGGNAGTAAAAAAAGTTATATTGATTTTGATTTTCTTAGATCTGATAATCAAATAGANTATATGAATCCTAATATTGGAGATAAAATGATTCTTTATAGCTCTAGCTCTGGAGAGGAGACTTCATTGACTGATGATAAAAACCAACATGGTTTATTCACATATCATTTTTTAAAGATTTTAAAGGATAATAAAGGAGATATTTCTTCTAAAGAGTTGTTTGATTTAGTAAGGGATAGAGTAGGTAAGAAATCTATACTCGATTTTAACAAACCTCAAACTCCAGAAATTATTTTTGGTGATAAAATTAATTTCAATTCAGATTATTTCCTCAAATAGATCTAGATTAAATATCTTAAAATAAGTTAGGTCAATAATTTATACGTTAGTATAAGATGAATTGAAAAGTAAGATATTTTTCTTATAATTGCTGTAATTAATCATAAATCAATTTAAAATGAAAAATTTTTTACTAATAACACTTTTTTTTACAATTACATATACTAGCGCTCAAGATTGGTCTGAGGTTTATAGACAGGTCGAAGAGGTTACTCTAAATGAGGGACTAGTAGATCAGTACCATGAATTTGAAAAATTTTGGGGAGTTGTTAAGGAAAAGCAAATTGCTGATGGTAATCTAGTCGGATGGTTTGTTTGGAAAGTTGATCCCTCAAGTAACGATGGTAATCCTTGGGCAGAATATTTAATTTTTAATGTATATAAAGATAAACAGCAAATGGATGAAATGAATTCAAAATCTCAAGAATGGTGGACAAATTATATTAGATCTGCTCATAAAGGGAAAACGAAAAGATCTATTGTTAAGAAGTATATAAATGAGACGATGAGCAATAAATACAGAAAAAAATCTGTTACATATACCAATAAAGGGCTTTCTACTTTACTAACTGAAGGAGCACAACCTCAAGCAGATATAGAAGCTGTTTATATTGGAATTGAACAGTTAAATGAGGATTATGTAGATTTTGAGACAAATTATTTCAGAAATTCACACGCAACCACTGGATCAAGAATTTATTGGGAACTCAATGAAGTGGCAGATAGATCTGAAAATGCATATAAACCAGTTACACATATTATTTTTGAAATCCCAAATCCTGATGCTGCTGAGATAAATCAGGATCAACTATCATTTACTGATAGGATGATGATTAAATACGGTATTGCAAGTCGTAAATGGCATGGAGCGATGAATGTAAATTTAATGCTTTGGCAGTGGTCAAACTAAATTTATAACCAAGTTAATAACCCTTCTTTTTGAAGGGTTTTTTATTTTTAGGATATTAAATATTAAATTTAACACCATAGATTATTTTATTATGAAAAGACTAACACTTTTGCTATTTCTTTTATTCTTAATCTCATCTTGTAGTAAAGATGATAATAATACTAATGAAGGGAGAGGTTTAATTATTAATGAATTTTTAGCCAGTAATGACTACTGTTGTACTGATGAATCAGGGGATTATGATGATTGGGTTGAATTGTACAATGATTCCAATGAGTCAATTGATTTAGGAGGNATGTATTTCACTGATACTCCAGGAGATGATAATCCATATTTAATTCCTGATACTAATCCCTCTGAATCAACAATTTCTCCNGGGGGATATTTGATTCTTTGGTGTGATGATGATCAAGAACAAGGAGTATTACATTTAAGTAAAAAATTAAAAGCATCAGGTGAATCAATTATTTTAATTGATAAAGACGGGACTACAGTTATTGATTCTTTAACATTTAGTTCTCAAACTACTGATATCTCTATGGGGAGAAATACTGAAGACCTTGATGAGTGGATATTTTTTGAAACCCCTACTCCTGGATCATCTAATAACAAATAAAAACCTGAACTTGGTTATTATTTTCTTTCTTCTATTTTAACAGTATCGATATGAAAAAAAATTGGTGGAAAGAAAGCGTTGTATATCAAATTTATCCCAGATCCTATAAGGACACTAGCGGGAATGGTTTAGGAGATATAGATGGGATAATCGAGAAATTAGAATATATAAAATCATTAGGTGTAGATATCATTTGGTTATGTCCAATTTATGAATCTCCAAATGATGACAATGGTTATGATATTTCTGATTATCGTAAAATAAGTGATGACTTTGGTGGGGATAAAGCTTTTGACAGATTATTAAAGGCTATTCATAATTTTGGGTTAAAATTAATTATGGATTTAGTTGCCAATCATACTTCAGATGAACATTATTGGTTTGAGGAAGCAAAAAAGAGTAGAGAAAACCCTTATCATGATTATTATGTATGGAAAAAAGGGACTCCAAAAACTCTACCAAACAATTGGCAATCTGTTTTTAGTGGAAGCGCTTGGAAGTGGAATGAAAAAACGGAAGAGTATTTTCTTCACTTATACACTCAAAAACAACCTGATTTGAATTGGGAAAATTCCAAAGTTCGCGAAGAGATTTATTCAATTATTGACTTTTGGTTAGCTAAAGGAGTAGATGGTTTTCGCATGGATGTAATTTCAATGATTTCAAAACGATTAGCTTTTGAAGATGTTCCTGAAAATATGCCCATTGTTGAAGTAATGGAAAAGTTCTATTCAAATGGCCCTCGAGTTCATGAATTTATAAAAGAAATGAATCAAAAGGTTTTATCAAAATATGATATAGTAACAGTTGGCGAAGGACCTGGTATAAATTTAGAAAATGCCCTTAACTATGTTTCTGAAGCTGAGAGGGAATTGGATATGGTCTTTCATTTCGATCATTTATTTATTGACTATGGCCCTAAAGGAAAATATGATCCCATTCCTATAGATTTCATTCTTTTCAAAAAAATTTTTAGTCAGTGGGATAACCTTTTAGCAAATAAGGGATGGAATAGTATTTTTTTAGGGAATCATGATTTTTCACGTATAGTTTCCCGTTTTGGCAATGACAAAGATTTTCACTTTGAGTCAGCAAAATTACTTGTTACATTATTGATGACTATGAGAGGTACTCCCTACATATATCAAGGCGATGAGATTGGTATGGTTAATGTTGCCCATCCTTCAATTGATTTTTATGATGACGTGGAGACCCTTAATGCATGGAAATTAGCTGAGATTGAGGGGGAGGACATGGAACTATTTTTAAAATTGGTACATAAACAGAGTAGAGATAATGCTCGAACTCCTATGCAATGGGATTCTTCAAAAAATGCAGGTTTTACTAAAAGTAAACCTTGGATTCCACTTAACAATAATTTTAAAATGATAAATGTTACTGATCAAGAAGAGGATCCTCATTCCATTTTGCAATATTATCGAAAAATGATCGCTTTTCGAAAAGCAAATAAAACTCTTGTATATGGGGAATATAAAGATCTTGAACCCAATGACTCAAAATTGTTTATTTATAAAAGATGGGATGAAAAAAATCTATTTTTAATTGCTCATAATTTTAGTGATAATTCACAAGAATTTAATAGTGATTATATTAAAGGGCTTACCNTATCCAGCTCAAATTATCTATCAAATNAAAAACGAAACTCACTTCAACCTTGGGAAAGNNGAATTTATTTTAAAANNAANAGTNNNTNANNAAACCCNCTAATTATTAAGAAGGAGNTTNTNTNNTTTTNAANNGANNNAAGNTAATAAAATTTAGTTCCAAGTTTTAATATTGTTCATAGTAATTGTTCCAAGATAATCAGATATAGGATTTACAGTTTTTTGGAACTTCATGAACGCATTTTGTTGACCTTCGGTTTTTGGCCCCCAAGAAAGAGCAGTTGCATAATCTTTATGAGTAGTATATATGTAATGTGAATCTCCATCAGAACCTTGAGAAATTAGTCCAATAGAGAGGTATCCCTCTGAAGGGAATTCCTTTATCAGTTTNACAAATTCATTTGCAAAAGTTTCAGGATCTTCNACACTAAAACGCCACATTTGCGAAATAGGGTAATTNCCTTTGTCTACATTAAACCGCATAAGAGTTCCACCTGAGCTAATGGATGTGATTTCTGCAAAATTGAGAAANTTTTGATTNTANTNGTNATAGNCACTACCAGAGCGNAGCTCTCTT
This sequence comes from Flavobacteriaceae bacterium, assembly GCA_002702405.1. The sequence continues at coordinate 11,725 of NZZH01000023.1, forward strand.
AATTTCCCAAGATCTTCTGCTGAACCAGCAAATGTTAGATAGTGAGTAGTTTCAAAACCTTCNGGNCGATACCAAACCGCATCAAGACTTATGGCAACGTTTTCTGGCTTTTCTATACTAGTATAAAAGCTGTCAACNAGTTCAAGCACAAAATTTTCTGTCCCCNGGTTAACTTTTAAGCCGACCTGTTCCCATAAAATATTTTGAGAATAAACACTTAATGAGAAAACAAGCAAAAAAATAAAAATAGTTTTTTTCATTTCAATTGATTTTATGATTAGTNATCAAATATAATGAATAGTTATCTTGTTGACCCATGAACTGTTTTATATATTTATCTTATGAATTGGNTAATCAAATATTTGAGTTGGATCGGTTTTGCAATACTAGTTATTTCTTTTCCTTTTTTTTCCTTTTGGAGTTCTCCAGAGACTGAGGNTTTTTTTGAAATTATTTTTTGGATAGGATTTATTTTAATAGGAATAAGTCAATTATGGAATGAATTTGGAAAAAAATAGATAAATAAATCTTGATTTATGAATTATGATTTGATAGAAAAAGCAAAAGAGGTTCTAAATGGAAATTACCAGGAGGGAGGNTTNACAATACCAAGCAAAAATCTTTATCCTTTTCAGTGGAAGTGGGATTCTGGCTTTATTGCNCTAGGATATGCTCATTATGATATTCAAAAGGCAAAAAAAGAAATAGAAACTATTTTAGAAGCTCAATGGATTAATGGCTTTATTCCNCATATNGTTTTTCATAANGATAGTGACACATATTTTCCTGGACCAAATTTCTTNAGATCTGAATTAAGTCCCAATGCATCAAAAACGCATCGCACATCAGGAATTACTCAACCCCCTGTTTTTGGGTTTGTTCTTGAAAAAATATACAATATTGCACAAGAGAAAAAGGCAATTTTAGAATTTATTGAAACTCAAATTGAAAAAGTGTATCTCAACCATTTATATTTTTATCGCAATCGGGATATAATGGATGAGGGACTAGTTTACATATACCATAACTGGGAATCGGGAACAGATAATTCTCCATTATGGGATGGGATTTGGGAGACTATTAATTCTCCTAAGTATCAATTTGAGAGAAGAGATACAGATCATGTTGATGCATCTGAACGTCCAACTAAAATAGAGTATAATAACTATATCCATATACTTGAGATGGCCAAGGAGTATAATTATGACGACAAGTTAATTGCAGAAAATTCTCCTTTTTTAGTTCAAGATCCTTTGTTTAATTCAATTCTAATTCGTTCTAATGAGGGATTAATTAGGTTATTTAAATTAATAGGAGGGCATGATGAAAAAATAAACTATTTAGAAGAGAAACAAGCTAAAGGGATTCAAAGTCTAAACAAAAAATTATTTAATCAAAATCTAGGCGCATATACTCATTATGATCTTAGAAATGATAAATCAATTCCACTGATTTCGTCTTCATCATTTACTCCAATGTTTTGTGGCGCTCCTGATAATGAAATAGTTGATGTTTTAACTAATACTTTAATTCATAAATTTGGGAAACCGGAAAATTATTTTTGCGCTTCATTTGATCCAACAAATAATCATTTTAACCCATCTAAATATTGGAGAGGGCCAATATGGATTAATCTTAATTGGATGTTATACCAAGGATTTAAAAGATATGGATATGATCAATTAGCTGAAAGAATAAAAAATGATTCCATTGAGCTAGTTAAAAAAAATGGATTTTATGAATATTTTGATCCAAGAAAAACTGAACTTGAAAAGAGAGGGTATGGTGGAGATAAATTCTCATGGACTGCTGCATTGATTTTAGATTTTATTTTAGAAAAAGAAAAATAAATTGAATGAATTATATTGATTACACTGTAATAGTTTTTTACCTAATTATTTTTTTAGGAATAGGTTTTTTATTTAGAGAAAATAAAACCTCAAAAGATTATTTTCTTGGGGGCAGAAGTATGGGATGGTTTCCTTTGAGTCTATCTACAATGGCTACTCAACTCTCAGCAATTAGTTTTATTTCCGCTCCTGCTTTTGTTGGGTTGAAAGATGGAGGAGGACTTCAGTGGCTCACCTATGAATTTGCAGTTCCTTTAGCTATGGCATTTCTTATGATAACTCTTATCCCAACTTTGTATAAATCTGGTGTTGTAAGTGTTTACGAATATCTTGAAAAACGTTTTGATTCTTCTTCAAGACTTTTAATAAGTATAGTTTTTCAAATTAGCCGTTCTGTTGCCACAGGGGTAATGGTATATACAATGGCACTTATTCTTCAAGCTACTGTAGGAGTTGATTTTTGGATATCAATTCTGATAATTGGTTTGATAACATTGATTTATTCTTTCCAAGGAGGAATGAAGGCTGTAATTTGGGGGGATGTTATACAAATGATAATACTTTTTTTAGGAATTATAATGTGTCTAGCATTTGGATTAAATGAACTCGGAGGAATAGATAATTTCCTAACACAAGTTGATAAAGATCGAATCACTGCTGTAGATTTTTCGAAGTGGGGGTTTAGTAACAAAANCAATGATGATGAGTTTGGATTTTGGCCTATGGTTATTGGAGGATTTTTCCTTTATGCTTCTTATTACGGAACTGACCAGACACAATCACAACGCTTATTATCCTCAAAAAATATGGGTACAATTAAAAANNTNTTATTTGCAAATGCACTTTTTAGATTTCCTATNACATTAACATACTGTATTATGGGTNTAATTCTGGGGACTTTATTTTTTCAAGACATTGGTTTTCAGAATTCACTCAATGAGGTTTATTCAAANAATATAGCTTCGNTAGAAGGGAAAAAAGCTGATTTAATGGTCCCAGTTTTTATTANAAACTATCTNCCNAATGGNATGATTGGAGTATTAATTGTTGCTATTATGTCAGCAGCAATGTCATCGCTTAGNTCNACAATAAATTCTCTATCAGCNGTAACNATGGAAGATTTTGTTAAAAGATTCAATCCAACTATATCTGATAAAAGATATGTGCTAAACTCTCGAATTTTTTCTTTGTTTTGGGGTTTAGTTTGCTTGTTTTTTGCTTTTTTAACTGGCAATATAGAGGGCACTGTAATTGAAGTTATAAATAAAATAGGATCTGTTTTCTATGGGCCAATGTTGGGAGCTTTTATACTTGCTATTATGACCAAAAAAACTCATGCTTTGGGAGCTAATATTGGAATCATATCCGGTGTTATTCTAAATATTTATTTATGGTTATATGTCCCAAGTATTTTTTGGTTTTGGTGGAATGCTATAGGATGTTTTATAACGGTTTCAATTGGAATCTTATCTAGTAAATTAATTAAGAGAAGAATCACTGAAAGTTTAGAACTCAGTTATTATGCTGATAAGAAAGACATTGCCCTTTTGTTTCTTTATTTTTCATTTATTGTCGGACTAAGTATTTATTTGCCAAATTTATTCTCGGGTTAAAATTTATCTGAAATATTTAGAAATCTTGATTTTTTTTCTTTTTCACAAATGTGTTGTTAAAAGAATAATTAATTCCCACATTCCAGTCAAACTCTTTTCCAGTAAAGTTTCCAAAATCTATGGCTTTATTCATATTGCTAGAAATAGAAAGGGGGAAGTTTTTAAATTCAATTAAGATATTTTGAGCGACAAAGATTCCAGATTTTTCATCAATCTTTGGGAAGTACAACTCTGGATTCCAATTAATTTTAATTGATTCACTTATTTTTAAATTTCTCAAAGAGGATTTAATAGACAATACACTTCCTCTTCTAGGTTGATTGGGATCTATCTGTTCAATTGGGAAAGGTCTAAAATAAAAAATCCCTAAACTAAATTTATCACTGAATGAATAGGATAAATTTAAAGTAGAAACGATACTTCTCCATATAAAGACACCTTCTAACTGATCACCATTTTTTTCAAAGGTTGTATTTCGAAAAAAAAGACCCGGTAAAAATAATCCTAGGTTAACAAGATATTTTTCTTGCTTTATTATTTTATAATTCCATCTGAAATCAAGTATCCAGGGTTTTAATCCATTAAGTTCAAAACTAAACGATGGATCAAAGCTGAGTCGATCATTTCCAAAAGATAGGTCAATGACTGTTGCAGGTTCTCCTAAACTAAATAAAGGAATTAATGAAAATCCATTATTTGAAACATTTATATTGCCAGATAAATTGAACTCTTTGGATTCAATATCATTTTGCGAAAGACCAATACTAGTAATCACCAATAATATAATGATAAGATTAATTTTCAAACTAGAAATATATTTAGTCATCTAAAAATTAATTTGTATTGTTAAGCCAATCTACAAGATAATAAAAAACACCCTCCTTTATCACAGGTGAAATGATTTTGTATATTTAAGTTATAAAGTTTATATCATATGAAAAAAATAGGAATCTTTTGTCTCTTTCTTTTTATTATCTCTGCTTGCGAGACCGAAATTAAAAATGATGACGTTACAATTATCGATGATTCAATTATATCTATTATTGACAAATCTTCAAAGATTGAAATAATTGCCGATTCATTAATTGTTTCTGAGGGTCCTTTGTGGGATGAAAACTCAAAAAGTTTAATTTTCACAGATGTAGCACAAAATAAAATGTTCACTTGGAATGAAAAAGAAGGTGTGCAAGATTTTATTCAGCCTTCTGGATACACAGGATATTCGCCAGCATTCGAAGAGGGGCTTAATGGAGCAAATGGCATTGCATTTAATAAATCAGGAGACATAGTTATTTGCCAACATGGCGATAGAAGAGTTGCACTTATTGCAAATCAAAAAACTAATGATCCAATTTTNACAACCATAATTGANAANTATGANGGGAAAAAATTTAANAGNCCAAATGATTTATCTATAGCTTCAAATGGAGACATCTATTTTACTGANCCCCCTTATGGTTTTTTTCAAATGGCTAGTTCTTCTTTTGATAACAGGTATAAAGAATTAGAATTTAACGGGGTTTTCAAGTTATCTAAAGAAGGAGATTTGACTTTGGTTTCTAAAGAAATGTCCATCCCAAACGGAATTGTTCTTTCATTGGATGAAAAGTATGTTTATGTAAACAATTCTGATACNNAGGACCCAAAAATCATGAAGTTTGATACTNAAAATTTTCAAGGAGAGCTATTTTTTGATGGAAAAGAATTAACTAAAAAATATCAGGGAGGATTTGACGGACTAAAGGTTCACTCGTCAGGAAATATTTTTTCAACTGGACCTAATGGAATTCTTATAATTTCTCCTCAAGGAGATTTACTNGGNACAATCAATTTTGGAGGAGGTATTACAAATTGCAATTTTGACACTAATGAAGAGTATCTTTATGTAACAGCATTTTCTTACGTAGCAAGAATTAAATTGAAATAAGANAGCTAATTTTTATCTNTTNAGGATAAAAGAAACAAGNAGTAACACGATTCCAACCCCTAGNACTACCTCACTGTTATCGATCAAGAATTCAGATATTGANAGAACTANNCCTACAATGATAATAGTAATTCCAATACTCCTAATTCTATATTTATTCATAACTNNAAAGACAAGTAGTCAACTAAATTAAAATTTATAATTTAATTCAATACCAATTAACCTTCCAATTTCTGGAGCAAAATACCTTAGTCTATTTAAATAACTTCTATATTCTAAATTAAGAATGTTATCAATATAGATTCGAGCATTGATCTTCTCATAAAATTGCTTTTCAACTTCAAGCCCCAGAAGATGGTAGTCTCTAGGAGTTTCGCTGATATCTACCTCCATCTGATTAATTGACCCATTAATTAAATAATCATAATCAAAATTTTGATTAGGGAAGTTTTTCTGCTTNCCAACATATTCACTTTTGATTCTCATAATNAAAGGTGNCTTTTGTGAAAGCTCAAATATTAATTCATTTTTTAAGTTAAAGGGAGGGATATCAACTAAGGGAGTTTTTCCATCTTCAAAAGCTTCAATCATAGATGCAGAGGATTTTAAATTAATTTTATTTGAAANCTCTAATTTTATNTCAAAATCAAGTCCTCGCATATTAACACTTGNGATTTGTCTATATNNTCTTTTAAGGAAGGCACCTCTTGCAGTTTTTTCAAATCCATCATAAGATGGTTCAAGGTTAATGTAATTTTTAATTATTGAGTTGAACCCGGTCAAAGAGTAACTAACTGGGCCCTTTTTGTTTTCAAATGAAAAAATNAATTTAAAAGCTTTTTCAGGGACTAATCTCAAACTTCCAAGCTCAATTGTTGCCATTGAATGATGAAGCCCATCACTAAATAATTCAGCAGCATTTGGAGATCTTGAAGTATAGGCTATATTTAAAATAGCATTAATATTATCCTTTATTTTTTTCTTTATTCCGAAAGTTGAGGATAAGTTTTTGAAAGATTTAATTTGTTCAGTTAAGTAATTACCTATGCTTGTCTCTAATAGAATGGTCGATTTATAGTCATCGTCATATCCCAGTTCATTCCATCGATCAATATTATAATATTTTTTTGCAGTTATATAATCAATATCAAATCGGACGCCTGCTTCAATTCTAAAACTATCAGAGTAATTGAATTCGGAAATACCATATAAGCCTGATTTAATTTTTTGATGATCAGGAATTAATCTTTTNAAACCAGTATTTGGATTTGAAAAATTATCTTGAAATTGAAATGAAGCTCCATATTTCCANGCGAATCTATTTTTATTCNTTAATATCATATCAAAGACTAAATCATGAGTTTGAAGATGTATATTTAATCCGGCCTGATTTCTGTATTCCCCTCGCCTTAGATCAAATTCTTCTCTATGATTTGATTGATAAGAATAATTTAAATCCCACCTTTTTCTTTCATGATTTTTGTTTTTGATGAAAGCTGAAAAATTATGGTGACTAACTAATTGATGTGGACTATTTATTTTTCTTGTATAAGGCCTAATATCAAGTGGAATTTGAGAGTTAATAGCTCGGGCTAAATCCCCAAGATTCCCTACATGTGACGACATTAAGATTCCTAATTCATTTCTGAAAAAACTATATCTAGCACCCCATTCTTTTGTAATTTTATTTTTTGAAAAGAAAATAGATCCTGCAATCTTTCTAGCTCCACTATTTGATAAATTATAGTTTTTAGAGTTATGATCTCCATTTGATTTAATAGATATGCTAGCACCATAATTATTTCCATTATTTAATGATCTAATAATTTTGGATATGAAATATATTCCTTTTCCATTATCATTATATCCTAAACTATTATATCCATACAAGGAATCCTCTACAAAATTTTTATCATAATTAATTTTGATTATNCCACCAATTGCGTCTCCAGCATATTTTAAAGTTCCAGCGCCTTTTATTAATTGAATACTTTCGATACTACTTAAATCAATGCTTGGTGCATGATCAACTCCCCACTCGTTATCTTGTAAACGTATGCCATTATTTATTATGCCTATTCTGCTTCCAGTTAGCCCATGTAGNACTGGTTTGACTATTGAATTTCCAGTTTTATAGGAAGATACTCCAGATAATTGCTCTATTGCATCTCCTAAACTTTTTGATTTATACCGCAATGCTTCTTCACTAGTCATTAACGATTCAATACTAGATATGCCTTCACTCACAATAGATTCTCCCATAACTATTATTTCCTCAAGCTCNNTTAGATGATGTTCTAAATAAAATTTTTTAACCTCTTTTCTTGGTATTGAAATTTTCGCATTTATTGTTTTACAGTTAGGATGGGAAATGATTATTGNGTACTCTCCCCTACAAAGATTTTCAATAACAAATTCTCCAATGTCATTTGAAAAGACTTCAATTTCTTTACCTTCTAGTTCAATTTTTGCATCAGATAAATTATCATTTAAATGAAGATCAAAAATCTTTCCATAAAAAGAGTAATTACATTCTTGGGAATAAGAATGCACACAAAAAAATATTTGGATGAATAAAAATACTTTTTTCAAAATGAAA
>NZZH01000024.1 GCA_002702405.1 Flavobacteriaceae bacterium
GGATCCAAAAAATTCTGATTCTTTTGTCGGAACTAAAGCTATTAATTATTGGGAAAGTGTTGATTTATATCTAGGCGGAAGTGAGCATGCTACTGGCCACTTATTGTATTCTAGATTTTGGCAAAAATTTTTNTTTGATAGGGGCTATTTAATAGCAGATGAATATGCAAAGAAACTTATTAATCAAGGAATGATACTTGGAANTTCGGCCTTTATTTATAGAGATAAAAAGACGAAAGAATTTTTATCAAAAAACCTAATTAAGATTGACAAAGTTGAGCCTATACGTGTTGATACTTCTCTAGTAAACGAAAAGAATGAATTGGACATATTGACTTTAAAAAAAAATAATCCCATTTTTAANAGTTCAAAATTTATTCTTGAAGNAGGCAAGTATATTGTAGGAAGAGAAGTAGAAAAAATGTCTAAGTCAAAACATAATGTAGTAAACCCNGATGAAATATGTCAAAAATATGGAGCTGATACCCTCAGGATGTACGAAATGTTTTTGGGGCCTATTGATCAAGATAAACCATGGAATACAGANGGGATTACTGGGGTTCATAATTTTTTAAATAAATTATGGAAATTNTTTTATAATGGAACAGAATTTATAGTTAAAGATGAATCACCTTCAAGTAAATCCCTCAGNGTGCTTCATAAATCAATTAAAAAAATAAATGAGGATATTGAAAGATTTTCTTTTAATACTTGTATAAGTACTTTTATGATATGTGTCAACGATTTGACTTCATTGAAATGTCAATCTAAAAANATTTTAGAACCTTTAATTATTTTATTATCTCCTTTTGCACCNCATATTTCAGAGGAANTATGGTCGATTCTTGGTAATAAAGAAAGTATTGAACACATACCCTATCCTAAGTTTAATCCTAAATTTATTCAGGAGTTTAAAAAAAACTATCCTATATCTTTTAATGGTAAAACGAGATATATGCTNGAATTAGCTTTAGATTTCAGTAAANATAAAATTGAAGAAATTGTTTTAAATGAANCTAGAACCCAAAAATATCTTAAAGGGGAAACCCCAAAAAAAATTATTTTTATTAAAGGAAAGATAATTAATATTGTTACATAATGAGTTCAATTTATATTGAAGTAATAGGCTTATTAGCTGGTTTTTTAACAATGATTGGNTTTGTCCCTCAACTAATTAAAATNTGGAGGTATGGTTCTACNGAAGGAGTATCATTAGGAATGTATTTTGTTTTATTATCAGGAGTTAGTCTATGGCTCATTTATGGATTTNTTATTAATAGCTTNTCAATTATNATTTCAAATTCAATCGCAGGNATAATTCAAATTTGTATTATTTCAATTATTATAATAAACCGAAAAAAAGGGAAGTAACTTTTTATATTTTTATTTGNCTNTCAATTTGTTGATCAAGAGAAACAAGTGTTTCAGTTCTTGANATTCCNNCAATTGTCTGAATTTTTTNGTTTAGTAATTTCATTAAATGTTCATTATCCTTACAAATAATCTTAATAAAAATACTCCAATTACCAGTTGTATAATGACATTCAATAACTTCATCAATNTCTCTTAGCTTTTTGACAACTTCGGGNTTTCTGATTGCCTGCTCTAAATAAATACCAATGAAAGCCATAGTCTTATATCCTAACAATTTTGGATTCAAAACTATTTGGNAGCTTGAAATAAGATTTGACTCTTCAAGTTTTTTTAGACGTTGATGNACNGCTGTTCCTGATATTCCAGCTTTTTTTGATATTTCGTTAATTGACTTTCTTGANTTTAACATTAACTCTCTTAAAATTATTTTNTCTAGNCCATCAATTATTATATTTTGATTTTCNAATTTCATTNNGACATTAGNTGATATGAAAAATTTATTTGTTNTTTTGAGAAATNTATTTCTCAATTGCCATAGTCATTGAGGGAGTGTCAGGGGTAGGAGCCTTTATNTCTATTCTTAGTTTTGCTTCGCTAGCTGCTTTATCAGTTGCATCACCATANATTGCAATACGTGTTTTATTTTGTTTAAAATCAGGAAAATTTTTAAATAATGATTCAATGCCTGAGGGNCTAAAAAAAACTAGAATATCATAATAAACATCTCTTAAATCAGAGAGATCACTAACAACAGTTTTATATAGTTGAGCTCTAGTNCAATTTATGTTGATNGAATCTAAGAAACTAGAAATTTGTGAATTTANAATATCTGATGTTGGNAAAAGAAAACTTTCATTCTCAAANTTTTGGAATATACTTTCCAAACTTTTAAAGTCTCTATCTCCGACATATATTTTTCTTTTTCTATAAACAACATATTTTTGTAAATAAAAACCTATTGCTTCAGATTGACAGAAATATTTAGTAGAATCAGGNACCTTATATCTCATTTCTTGAGCTAATCTAAAAAAGTGATCAACAGAATTTTTACTTGTTAAAATAATATTATTGAAATCAGAAAAATTTATTTTTTGTTGCCTAACATCTTTTGCAGTCATGCCTTCTACATGGATAAAGGGTCTAAAATCAATCTTTAATTTATACTTTTCTTTNAGTCTAGCATAGGGAGATTTTTCATTAGAGGGCTCAGGTTGAGAAACTAAAATAGTTTTTACTTTCATACCTTAAAAATTAGACAATTTAAATGGTTATATAGCCATAAACCAATAACCAGGGAGTTATTTTAAAAGCACAAAGATATAAAATAATATAAAAGAAACTTGAGGCTTTATTATCNGAAATTTTANAGTAGATAATTAAATGCTTAAAAAAAATTGCAGAAACAATCAAAAATGAAAAGAAAAATAAAAAAGTAATATTTTTTGAAAAAGTGTATATATAGATTANTAATAAAGGAAAAGTCAATAGAGATATCTTGAAATATGAAGAAATACTTTTAAAGACTACTTGNTCGAATAAATTTTCAAGATTTATAAACTTAAAAACATNCNTTAAAAANAAATATCTNAANANNATAATTAGNATTATAATNNNAAAAANNGTTTTAAAAGTTTGNAAAAAAATAAATTCATCAATTATAAAAGTTAGAAGAATNCTTTTAATTATTATNACAAATAAGATTTTTATGATNTAAAATAAATNAAAATAGTTTGTCTTTTTTNCTTTTGCATAAANACTATAATATTTTTCCGANTTANTAGAATANACNAGNAATCCNAATTTTTTCTTATCAATAATCTTAAGAACTCCAAGAATTAATAATGACAAAAGAAAAAAAATTGAAATCCAATCTTGATTTAATTTTATTATTTCTTCAGGTTCAATCATTTCATAAAAATAAGAAGTATTATTGTTATAAGTTTTTTTTATGATGATTTACTAATTTTACGAGAGTTTATGAATAGGGCGCTAGTTATTATACCAACTTACAATGAAGTTGATAACATTGAAAGAATAATTAAAAGAATTTTTTTAGAGGAATCTTTTGATGTTTTGGTTGTAGATGATTCTTCTCCTGATGGAACAGCTGATAGAGTTATTGAGTTGATAACTCATTTTAAAGACCGATTATTTTTAGAGGGTAATCATAAAAAGAGAGGAATTGGAAAAGCTTATCTTATTGGTTTTGAATGGGCCTTGAAAAGGAAATATAATTTTATCTTTCAGATTGATGCTGATTTATCTCATGATCCTAAGGAGCTTCCTAAAATGCTTGATAATTTAAAAAATAATATTGATGTAATAGTAGGTTCTAGATATGTAAATGGTATAAATGTGGTTAATTGGCCTTTAAGTAGAATCTTACTTTCTTATTTTGCCTCTCTCTATGTAAGAGTTTTAACTTTTATGCCAATAAAGGATCCAACCTCAGGATTTGTAGGTTATAAAAGTAGTGTTTTGGATTCATTAAGTAATGATAAAATTAGATTTTCGGGTTATGCCTTTCAAATTGAAATGAAATTTAAATCATGGAAAAAAAATTTTATAATTAAAGAATATCCTATTGTTTTTGTTAATAGAACAGATGGAGTATCAAAAATGAATGGAGATATAATATGGGAAGCTTTTTTTGGTGTTTTCATTTTAATTTTTGAAAGTTTTTTCAATAAAAAATAGTTGATGAAAAAAACATTAATTAAAAATGCAATTTTAGTAAATGAGAATAAAATATCTCAAAAAGATCTTTTAATCAAAGGAGAATACATCTATAAAATAGATGATTATATTGAAGAAATTAATGTAGAAAAAATAATTGATGCAAAAGGATTACATTTAATTCCTGGTTGGATTGATGATCAGGTTCATTTTAGAGAGCCAGGTTTAGTTCACAAGGGGAATATTTCATCTGAGTCAAAGGCTGCCGTTGCTGGTGGGATTACCTCATATATAGAAATGCCAAATACAATACCTCAGACAATAACTGAAAAAGCATTGGATGAAAAAATAGATATTGCCTCTAAAAATTCTTTTGCAAACTATTCTTTTCTTTTTGGAGGCACTAATAATAATATTGATGACATTAAAAGTTTTGATAAGAAAAAAGCTGCTGGGTTAAAACTTTTTTTGGGATCATCAACAGGGAATATGTTAGTTGATGATTTAGATGTTTTAAGAGAAATATTTTTGGCAACTGATTTACCGATTGCTGTTCATTGTGAGGATGAAGATATAATTAGAGAAAATATAAAACTATATAAAAAGACCTATGGTAAAGAAATCCCNATTGAAAAGCACCCTATGATTAGAAGTGAAAAGGCTTGTTATTTGTCTTCAAAAAAAGCAATAGCATTAGCAAGGGAAACTGGAGCAAGACTTCATGTTTTTCATTTGTCTACGGCAATTGAAACTAAACTTTTTGATAATAATATTCCATTAGAAGAAAAAAAAATTACATCTGAAGTATGTGTTCATCACTTGTGGTTTTCAGAAAAAGACTATCAAGATAAAGGTAATTTTATCAAATGGAATCCTTCGATAAAAAAGGATACTGATCAATTAGCTTTATGGGAAGCATTAAATGATGATAGAATTGATATTTTAGCTACCGATCATGCCCCTCACTTAGAAAGTGAGAAGAAACTTGATTATTTAAACTGTCCTTCAGGAGGGCCAATGGTTCAACATGCTTTACCAGCAATGTTAACTGCTCATAAAAAAGGTAAAATAAGTCTTGAAAAAATTGTTGAAAAAGCTTGTCATAATCCTGCAAAATTATTTAAAATTAAAAAGAGAGGATTTCTTAGAGAAGGATATTTTGCTGATTTAGTCTTGATAGACTTAGAAAAGAAAAATAAAGTTTTAAAGGATTCTTTGTTTTATTTATGTGGTTGGTCTCCATTTGAGGGGACTACTTTTGAATCTTCAGTAGTTAAAACATTTATAAACGGTAAAATAGTTTATGATTTTGGACAAATTGTCTCAAAACCATCGGGCAAAAGGCTTGAATTTGATAGAAATTAAATGAATTTGAACTTAAAACTTATTTTTTGTTGCATAGTATTTATACTATTTGGTTGTGATAATTACAACAATGAGAGTGTTCCAGACAACTTAATTGAGCCGAAAAAAATGACAAATATATTAGTCGATATGGAGCTTTTAAGATCTATTAAATCTACTAATGCTAGTGATGANTATAAAGAAAAGGCTCTGGGTGATTTGTACCTATATAAAAAATATAATATTGATAGTCTTCAATTAGTTGAATCTAAAAAATACTACTCAAAATATCCAAAAAAATATCTTGCGATATATAAATCTGTTGAAAAAAGATTGAAATTCATGAAGGATAGTCTTAATTTAATTATGGATAGTAAAATTGACAAAATAGAATAAAAAAATAAAATTAATTGAAATATTCTATTGGGCTGTATGAAAATGAAATTTTAGATTTTATTTTATTTCCATTAATTTGTTTGTCTTCATATAAGCTCCTAATAAGAGCTTTACTTAAAAACCTTTTTTTAAATCCAAAAAAAGAAATAGTCTTTTCAATTATCCAAGCTAAATAAAAAATTGACTTTGGGAGGGGAAGTAGTTTTATTTTTTTATTATATTTTTTTAAAATCATTTCATATATTTTTTTATAGGACCAGTTCTCAGCAACTAATATAAATCTCTCATTGGTTATATTTGATTCCATTAAATGAAACATCAAGTAAACTACATCATTTATTTCAACTAAACCGGTTGAACCAGATGGAAAAAAATTAAACCCTTTTCTTATTGAATTAAACATACTATTTATTGGACTTTTATTTCCAAGAATTACCCCTGGATTAACTATAACAATAGGTAAGCCCTCCTCTGATCCACGCCATACTTCAAGTTCAGCAGTATACTTAGAATAAGAATAGGTTGTTTTTTCTATACTATTATCCCAAGGAGAGGATTCGTTTATTTCATTCTCATATTTGTCATTTCCTAAAGCAGCAATTGAACTGACATAAACCAATTTTTTTATATTATTTTTTAAGCAAAGGTTTACAATATGGGATGTGCCTTCTTGATTTATTTTCAATAATCTTTTTTGATCTTTAAATGCCATGGAAACAAGAGCAGCACAATGATAAACTTTTTTAATTCCGAAAAAAGCGTTTTCAAGACTAGAAAAGTCTNTTAGGTTAGCTTTTATCCATTTAATTTTTTTAAGTTTTTCAGTATTTTTTTTGAGTCTTGATTNAATTATATNAATGGTTTTGTTTTTTTGAATTTCATTTCTGTATAAACCAACAACATTTAAATTTTTTTTAACTAATAAACATATCAGTTCAGAACCAACAAAACCAGTAGCGCCAGTAACTAGTATCATTTTATAAAAATACTGTTTTTTAATAATGATTTTTTGTTTCCTTGTATAAATATATCTTTGTGAAATAAGTTTATTTAGTAATGAAGAATTTTGTAAGTGAATTGGGTTGGAGAGGAATGTTACATGATATAACTCCTGATACAGAAAAGTTTCTTTTGAATCAATCTGTATCTGGTTATATTGGTTTTGATCCAAGTGCAGATTCGTTACATATCGGGAGTCTAGTTCAGATAATGGTATTAATTCATTTTCAAAGAGCAGGTCATCGTCCAATAATTTTATTAGGTGGAGCTACAGGGATGATAGGCGATCCCTCAGGAAAATCTAATGAAAGAAATCTATTGAGTAAAGAGATTCTTGAACGAAACACTAAGTCAATTAAAAAACAGTTAGAAAAATATTTAGATTTTGATTCTACTAATCCAATTGCTGCAGAAATTGTAAATAATTATGATTGGATGAAAAATTTCTCTTTGATTAAATTTTCTCGAGAAATTGGCAAGCATATAACTGTTAATTATATGATGTCAAAAGACTCTGTAAAAAAAAGATTACAAAGTGATTCCAAGACAGGAATGTCATTCACTGAATTTACATATCAATTAATACAAGGATATGATTTTTTACACTTGTTTAAAGAAAAGCAATGTAAAATTCAAATGGGAGGTAGTGATCAATGGGGGAATATAGTTACAGGTGTTGAACTAGTGAGAAGAAAAGAATCAGGAAAAGTATTTGCTCTCACTTGTCCATTGATAACTAAGTCAGATGGATCAAAATTTGGAAAATCAGAACATGGAAATATTTGGCTTGATAAAAAAAGGACTTCTCCGTATAGATTTTATCAATATTGGTTGAATTCATCTGATGATGACTCAAAAAAATACATAAAAATATTTACTCTTTTGTCAAATCAAGAAATTGAAAATTTAATACAAAAACATGATGAAAGTCCAAACTTAAGGATTCTTCAAAAGAAAATTGCTGAAGAAATTACAATGATGGTTCATTCCAAAGAAGATTTAAGGAAAGTTCAAAAAGCAACAGAAATTTTATTTGGAAAATCAACTACTGATGATTTAAAAAAAATTG
Organism: Flavobacteriaceae bacterium; assembly: GCA_002702405.1. The sequence continues at coordinate 7,859 of NZZH01000024.1, forward strand.
ATAGGCAAATATTTTTAGACGTTTTTGAAGGCGTTCCAAAAGTTCAGATTTTAAAGAAAGAAATTAAATCTGGAGTAGATATTATCTCTGCCTTGGTTTCTATAGGTAATTTTTTGTCTTCCAAGGGAGAGGCTAGAAGAGCCATAAGAGAAAATTCAATATCCGTAAATAAAAATAAAGTTGATGAAAATTACTACTTAACTGAGAAAGATTTGATTGATAATCGATATATATTAATGCAAAAGGGAAAGAAAAACTATTATATCGTTGAAGTTACTTGATTTTATAAAACCATTAAATTACATCCTCTTATTTCTGAGTTATCAATTCTACCTATAATCTCAAAGGAACCATCTGAATTTACTTTTCCCATATCCTCTGTTTCAATAAAACTACATGAGTAGCGATTAGCTAAATCAATAATATTAATTCCTCCGGTTTGATTTAAATCTGATTCAGCAAAGGGATCTTCGTTTTCTCTAATATAAATCTTCATCCATGGAGGTGTTTTATAAAGTCCATTTCCACTTGAATATGCCTGGGAGAGTAATTCAGTCATCCCATATTCAGAATGTATTTTTTCTAATTTAAAGCTTTTTACTAGTTTTTCATGTAATTCTTTTCTTGTCAATTCTTTTCTTTTACCTTTCATCCCTCCAGTCTCCATAATTATAGTATTTTTTAATTCGAAAGTAAATTTTTTCGCAAAACTTAAAAGAGCATGAGAAACACCTAAAAGAATTGTTTTTTGACCTTTTTTTTCTAATCTGATTAACGATTTGTATAAGTCTTCAAATTCATCTAAATAAAAACCACTTTCATTTTTTTTAGTTGATTTAATTAAGTCTTTTGCCATGTAGACAAGAGAAGAATCTGATTGATAGAAGGGGAGAAGAGCAAGTATAGCATAATTTTTTGGAGGACCATAAAATAAAGAGAAACAATTCCGATAACTCTTTTTATAATCTTTTAATTCTTTCACATAATGAATTGATGGACTATTTCCAGTAGTCATGGATGACTTAAATATCTTATCATAAGAATGATTTTTAGATGAAATGACTTTTTTTGATTTAAATAAACTTATTGGAAGAAAGGGTATTTCATTTATTTTGCTAATTTTCTCTGGACTTATATCAATTAGCTTACAAAAAGAGTTATAGGTTTTATTGAATTTGTATTGGAAATTAAATGTTTGCCATGTTAAATCTTCAAATTCTTTTTCTGTTTTTATTTTCCAGAAAGCTATTAAATCTTTTACTTCCATCAGGATTATAAATGATATGTTTTATTAATATTATTGAATTGTTAAGTTAATGATAAGCTTGAGTCACCTCACTTTTTTTTTTGTAATTTTCGTTAAAATTAATAAAAGATAATTGGGGCCAAGAGAAATAAAGATTTTACTTGTTGACGACGAGCCAGATATAATTGAAATTTTAAGTTTTAATTTAAAACAAGAGGGATACAATGTTTTTGCTGCATCTAATGGCAAGCAAGCAATAGATAAAGCTAGAAAGATTAAACCTCATTTGATTGTTATGGATGTAATGATGCCTGTTATGGATGGCATTGAGTCTTGTGAACTTATAAGACAAGATAGAACAATTAATGACGTAAGTATTATGTTTTTAACTGCTCGTGGGGAAGATTATTCTCAGTTAGCTGCTTTTGATGCTGGAGCTGATGATTATGTAACAAAACCTGTAAAACCTAAAATATTTATTTCAAAAGTAAAAGCAATGCTAAGGAGAAAGCTGGAGTTTCAAAAACCAAGGATAGAAAGACTAGAATATAACAATTTATTGATTGATAAAAGTGAGTACAAGGTAATTGCTAATGACAGGACATTTTCATTACCAAGAAAAGAATTTGAACTATTATTTCTTTTAGCATCAAAACCAGGTAAGGTTATTAGAAGAGATGAAATATTGGAGGATATTTGGGGATCAGGAGTGGTTGTTGGTGATAGAACAATTGATGTTCACATAAGAAAACTTCGAGAAAAAATTGGAGATAGTTTTTTCAAAACTGTCAAAGGCGTTGGCTATAAGTTTGTTATAAGTTCTTAAGTTTGTCATAAGCCTATTAAAATAAACACACAATTGTTTTACAAGAACTATAAAATAGCCTTTTTACTTTCTTTAGCTCTTGTAGTTTTTCTGGCAGGAGTTTTTTTAGTAGGAACTTTTTTTTTCAACGATATTAAGTGGAGTGAAAACGAAATTTTTTTTATTGCTATAACGATTATAATATTCTTTATTTTCTGTTTTGTTTTTTTGAATATTAGATTTGAAAGAGTTATTCTAAATAAAGTAGAAAAGCTTTATGGTGACTTGTCTCCATCGGGAGTTTTTCCGAGCAAATCTGTGATTCAAACCGATCTTGAAGAAGTAAAAAAAAGTCTTTTGAAATTTGCTGATGATAAAAAAATTGAAATAGAAAAATTAAAAGANCAGGAAAAATATAGAAGAGAGTTTATAGGTAATATCGCCCATGAATTAAAAACTCCCCTTTTTACCGTTCAGGGATATATTTTGACTTTATTAGAAAGAGAAATAGACNATGAAGAATTGAAAAAAAAATATTTAAAAAGAACTTCAAAGGGATTAGACAGACTTGTGCATATAGTTAAAGACTTAGANTTAATAACTGCATTTGAATCTGGAGTTAAATCNATTGAGAAATCAAAATTTGATTTGATTGAGTTAATTAAAAATGTTATGGATCTTTTTGAAATGCAAGTAAAAAAGAATAATATTTCACTATCATTAGATGGAGACGAAAGTTTGACTTTTTTTGTTGAAGCTGATAAAGAAAGAATTCAACAGGTTTTAACCAACTTAATAATTAATTCTTTAAAATATAGTGTTGAAAAGGGTTCAATTGAAATTAGTGTAAATAAGTTAAATAAAAATAAACTCATTGTAGATGTTACTGATAATGGTGAAGGTATTGAAGAAAAACATTTACCCAGAATTTTTGAGCGCTTTTATAGGATAGATAAAACAAGAAATCGTAAACTAGGCGGTTCTGGTTTGGGACTTGCAATCGTTAAGCATATTATTCAAGCTCACGGAGAAAGGATTTTTGTTGAAAGCAAGTTTGGAGTAGGTTCAAAATTTTCTTTCACTCTTGAGGCCTCAAAATAGCATAGATTAAATACATTAAAAACAGGTCTTTATTGCTTTTAATGTGAATTCAATCTTTTTTAAATTAACCTGACTATTTATTTTATATGGGAAGTAAAAATAAAATACAGCGATTTAAGGAAAATAAAACCTTCATAAATCTCATACAACCTAACAGGGAAAAAATTATTAAAAAACAATTTGAGTTAAAAGGTAATTGGAGTTTGAATTATTTTAAAAATAACAATCCAATTGTTTTAGAATTGGGTTGTGGAAAAGGTGAGTATACTCTTCATCTTTCAGAATTAAATCCTAAGATTAATTATATTGGTATTGATATAAAAGGTGCCAGAATTTGGAGAGGAGCAAAGACTGCTATTGAAAAAGGCATAAAAAATGTTGCTTTTGTTAGGACTCAAATTGAATTAATATCAAGTCTTTTTTCCAATGGGGAAATTGATGAAATATGGATAACTTTTCCCGATCCTCAAATCAAATATAAGAGAAGCAAACATAGATTAACAAATTCTAATTTCCTTAACATGTACAGAAAAATTCTTAAGTCAAAAGGTTTAATAAATCTTAAAACTGACAGTTCTTTTTTATATGGATATACTTTAGGAATAATTGAAGGATTAGGTGCAAAAGTTTTATTTTCTCATAATGATATTTATAATAATCCCAGTTCACCTATTGAGTCAACAAGTGTGCAAACTTTTTATGAGAAAACTTTCTTAAAAAANAACAAGAAAATTTCTTTTATTAAATTTTGTTTTGAATAATGAATAGTTTTTTTGACAAAGTCTATAAAGTAGTAAGAAAAGTTCCTTTTGGCAGAGTTACTTCATATGGAGCTATAGCAAGTTTTTTAGGAGATCCAAGAGCAGCACGTATGGTNGGTTGGGCAATGAATAATTCTCATAATCTGAAAAATTTTCCTGCACATAGGGTTGTTAACAGAAATGGACTATTAACTGGGAAAAATCATTTCATAGGGACAAATTTGATGGAACAACTCCTAAAAAATGAAGGAATTTNAATTAAAAATGATCAGATTATAAATTTTGATGATTTTTTTTGGGATCCGTCTAATGAGCTTTAATATTCATATTTGTTTTTAGCTTTTCTATCAAACTAGATTGGAGTATATTTGAANATTAAATGATATAAATTTTTCTAATGCCAATTGCTAAAAAAGACATTGAAGAANTTTTGCAAGGAATTACTNTAAATGGTGATGGTAAATCATTATATGATGGNAATTTAATTTCTAACATTATGGTCTTTGGAGATCAAGTCGACATTGATATATTAGTAAAAAANCCAACTCTTCAGGCTAAAAAAAAAGTTAAGGATTCCATTANTAAACTTTTTACAGGAAAATTTAATCCTGAGATTAAAATTAATATTAACACNAAACACAGNAATAATAACACCATAACTCCCAATGCAGTTGCAAGCATCAAAGGAATTGATTCAATTATAGCAATTTCTTCGGGTAAAGGAGGAGTTGGAAAATCNACCGTTACTGCAAATCTTGCTGTAACTTTAGCCGAAATGGGATGCAAAGTNGGTATCCTAGATGCTGATATTTATGGACCTTCAATTCCTACAATGTTTGATTTGGAAGGAGAGAGGCCCCTTTCAGTAAATTACAATGGAGAATCCAAGATTAAACCGGTCGAAAANTATGGTGTTAAAGTTTTGTCAATTGGGTTTTTCACAAAACCTGACCAGGCAGTTATATGGAGAGGTCCAATGGCNACAAAAGCTTTGAAACAAATGATTTTTGATTCAGCTTGGGGAGAATTAGATTTTTTACTAGTAGACCTACCCCCTGGAACTGGCGATATTCATTTAAGTATTGTTCAGTCCATACCACTTAATGGAGCTGTAGTGGTCAGTACCCCTCAAAATATTGCTTTAGCAGATGCTCGTAAGGGGATAAGTATGTTTAGAAAAGAAAATATAAATGTTCCTCTATTAGGAATTATTGAAAACATGTCTTTTTTTGTTCCCCAGGAATTACCTGATAACAAATATTATATTTTTGGAAGACAGGGCGCGAAAAATCTTTCTGAAGATAAAAATGTCCCATTTTTAGGAGAATTACCTCTTNTTCAGAGNATAAGAGAAGCATCTGATGTTGGAAGGCCTGCTGCTTTACAAGAAAACACACTAGTAAAAAATCATTTAACTAAAATCACTCAAAAATTAGTTGAAGAATTAATTAAAAGAAATACCACTTTGCCTGCAACTAAGGTTGTCAAAATCACAAATATGGTTGGTTGTTCAGCAATAAAATAAATATTATGGATAATAAAAATATAAAAGAAAGAGTTGAGTTTGCACTAGAGGAAATAAGGCCATTTCTAGTTTCTGATGGTGGAGATATAAGCCTTGTTTCAATTGATAATAATAAAGTTGTCAANGTTAAATTACATGGTAATTGTNTTTCTTGTANAGTTAATCAAATGACACTTAAATCAGGGGTTGAAATGACAATAAAAAANTATGTCCCTGAAATAGAAAAGGTAGTNAGTGTACAAGNAAANTAANAATGATTAAAANTGATATAATTATAATTGGTGCTGGGCCAACAGGTCTTTTTACTGTTTTTGAAGCAGGCCTGTTAAACCTTAGATGTCATCTAATTGATTCTCTCCCTATGCCGGGAGGTCAGTGTGCTGAAATATATCCCAAAAAGCCAATTTATGATATTCCGTCTCACCCCGAAATAATAGCTGGAGATNTAGTAAAAAAATTAATGGATCAGATTTCACCCTTTAAACCTGGNTTTACATTAGGTGAGTGTGCACAATCAATAAAAAAAACAAAAGAAAACAAATTTTTAGTAACAACAGATAAGGAGACAAAACATTTAGCACCAGTAATTATAATCGCAAGTGGATTAGGAACTTTTGAACCTAGGAAACCAAAATTATCTAATTTAGAAAAGTATGAAGATAATGGGGTAGATTATATTATTCGTGATCCTGAAAAATACCGTGATAAAAAGATTTTAATTGCGGGAGGAGGAGATTCAGCANTAGATTGGACAATTTTTCTCTCAAATATTGCAAAGGAAGTAATTTTAATACATAGGCGAAAAGAATTTAGAGCTTCTCCAGATTCTGTTCANAAAGTTCAAGATTTAAAATCAAGAGGGAAGGTTTCTACTATNATTCCAGCTCAGGTTGAAGCCATTAAAAAGAAAGATTTAGAACTAATATTGGATATTTCGTTTAATGAAAGCATNAAACAAGTTAATGTTGATTATTTCATACCATTATTTGGGTTATTACCAAGATTAGGCCCTATTGCAAATTGGGGTTTTAAAATGGAAAAAAATGCTATTCTNGTAAATAATGCTTTAGACTATCAGACTAGTATTCCAGGTATTTATGCAATTGGAGATTCAAACACCTATCCTGGGAAAGTNAAACTTATTTTATGTGGTTTTCATGAAGCAACCTTGGCTTGTTACAGTGCAAACAAATTTATTTATCCGAATAAAAAAACTACTTTAAAATATACGACTGTTTCAGGGGTAACAGGTTTTGATGGCACTGTAAAAGAACCTGTAAAATCAACAATTAATAAAATAGANTAGGTGAAGGGTAGTCTTTTAAAGTGAATTTAAATTCCATAGTATGAGTTTAATTAAAGCAGTATTGTTTGATTTAGATGGTGTAATTGTTGATACTTCAAATCACCATTTTTTGGCTTGGAAAAAACTATGTCTAAAATTTGGACATAATCTAACAGAAACTGAAAATGAGTTTATTAAAGGATTAAGTCGAGAAGAGTCTCTTATAAAAATTATTGATTTTGCTAANCTTAGTTTTTCTGAAGAAAAATTTAATCAATATCTTATTAAAAAAAACTCCTACTACCTTGATCTTATAAATACTATTAGTCCAAAAAATATTCTACCTGGAGTTAAAATTTTTTTAAAATATCTAAAAAAAAAAATCAATAAAAACTTCTTTGTGTTCATCTAGTAAAAACGCAAAATTAGTACTCAAAAAACTGGATCTAATTAGTTTTTTTGATTTTATAATAGATGGAAATGATATAAAAATGGGTAAACCTAACCCTGAAATTTTTTTAACTGCAAGTAAAAAGTTAAAAACGAAACCAAAAAATTGTTTAGTTTTTGAAGATGCTCAATCTGGTATTGATGCTGCAAATAATGCAGGGATGGTTGTCTTTGGAATTGGCAATAAAAATAATTTAAAAAATTTAGAGTACTGTTTTACTGATTTTCTAAAAATTACTGATAATTTAAAAAACAAGTTTTTTTAATGAAGAAATCAAACTATTTAAAGCTTCATCCATGGAAAATTATTGAAGAGGGATTTAATCCNANTAAGGTTAAATCATCTGAAAGTTTATTTAGTATAGGGAATGGNTATATGGGACAAAGAGCAAATTTTGAAGAAAGTTATAGTGGGGAAACTTTTATGGGAAGTTATATAGCTGGAGTTTATTATCCTGATAAAACTAAAGTTGGTTGGTGGAAAATTGGATATCCAGATTTTTTTGCCAAAGTTTTAAACTCACCTAACTGGATTGGTATTGAGATAAATATAAATGATCAGGATTTTGATTTAAATAAATGTTCAAGAATCGAGAAATTTAAAAGAGTATTGGATTTAAAAAAAGGATTTTACTTGAGATCGTTTGAAGCTGTTTTAAAAGATAAAACAAGAGTATACATAGAGAGCAAAAGATTTCTATCCATGGCTAGAAAGGATATAGGAATGATTAGTTATAAAATAAAATCAATAAATAAAAAATGTTTAATAAAATTGAAGTCATATATTGATGGTGATGTTTCTAATCAAGATTCAAATTGGGACGAAAAGTTCTGGAATCATAAGGAAAAAGAAACTAAGGATAACTTTGCTGCATTAAAATCAAAAACATTAAAGACCTCCTATGAGATATGCACATTCATGCAGAATGAACTTTATTTAAACGAGAAAATTAAAACAGAAAAACCTAAAATTGAAATTAAGAAAAACAGAATTTCACATAATTTTTCTTCTGAACTTGATAAAAATAAAAGTCTGTCATTGGTAAAATGTGGAGGTTATGTCACTTCTATTAATCATTCCTCAGTAAATTTTAAAAAAACACATGAGCTTTCAAAAGAAGCGATGGACCTAGGATTTGATTTTTTATTGAATGAGCAAAAAAATGAGTGGGAAAAAATATGGGAAAGTTCTGATGTTTCAATAGATGGAGATATAAAAGCCCAACAAGCAATAAGGTATAATATTTTCCAGCTTAATCAAACCTTTACAGGAGAAGATGAAAGATTAAATATTGGGCCAAAGGGATTTACTGGAGAAAAATACGGAGGTGGAACTTATTGGGATACAGAAGCATTCTGCTTTCCTTTTTATTTAGCAACAAAGGGAAGATTAGCTGCTCTTAATTTACTTAAGTACAGGTATAATCATCTAGAAAAAGCAATACAAAATGCAGAAAAATTAGGTTTTACTAATGGCGCTGCTTTATATCCTATGGTTACAATGAACGGAGAAGAATGCCACAATGAATGGGAAATTACTTTTGAAGAAATTCACAGAAATGCTGCAATAGCTTACGCTATTTTTTACTATGAAAACTTTACTAATGACAAATCATACATTCAAAAATATGGATTAGAAGTTTTAATTGGAATTTCCCGTTTTTGGAAGCAAAGATTTAGTTTTTCTAAAGAGAAAAACAAGTATGTCCTATTGGGCGTTACAGGCCCTAACGAATATGAAAATAATGTCAATAATAATTGGTATACCAATTATATTGCAAAATGGTGTCTTAATTATTCTGTTAAACAAGAGCGAAATGTCAGAGAAAATAATAAAACTGATTACAAAAGGATTTTAAAAAAAACTGGTTTAAGCAAAAAAGAAATAGAAAAATGGGAGGAAATTGCCAAAAACATTTATTTACCATATGATTCAAAAAGACAAGTTTTTTTACAACAGGACGGATTTTTAGATAAAGAATTTAAGTTTGTTGATGAAATACCAATTAATGAAAGACCGATTAATCAAAATTGGTCTTGGGATAAGATTTTGAGGTCTCCTTATATAAAGCAAGCAGATGTATTACAAGGGTTTTATTTTTTTGAAGANGATTTNACCAAAGAAGAGTTAAAGANAAATTTTGAATTCTATGAACCTCTTACTGTTCATGAATCTTCACTATCTGCTTGTTTGCATTCAATTTTAGCTTCAAAACTAGATAAAAAAGAAAAAGCATATCAGTTTTTTTTAAATGCCTCAAGATTAGATCTGGATGATTATAATAAAGAAGTAATGGAAGGTTTGCATGTAACAAGTATGGGAGGAGCTTGGTTGATTATTTCAAAGGGATTTGGAGGAATGAAAATTAATAATGGATTTTTTTCTTTTAATCCCAAATTACCTTCAAAATGGAATTCATTTAGCTTTAGAGTTAATTTTAACGGATCAATTTTAACTATTAAAACAAATAAAAAAGAAACAACTTATGAGTTAACCGGAGATAAGCCAATAAGTCTTAATTCTTCTGGAAAGAAAATTACTGTTGAACCTAAAATTAATTAAACATGAAAAAATTATTAATTGTTATTTCAATTTTAATATTTAATTCTTGTCTGGAAAATAAGGAACCCAGAAAACCAATAACAGAAGATAAAGTTAAGATTGAATTTATAAATAAAGAAGTAATTGACAGGGCTGTACTTTATGAAGCAAATATTCGCCAATATTCTGTAGAAGGAACTTTTAATGCATTTGCTAACGATTTGGATTTAATAAAAGAGATGGGTGTTAATATCATTTGGTTAATGCCCATTAATCCTATATCATCAACAAAGAGCAAAGGTCCTCTGGGCAGTTATTATGCTATTTCGGATTATGAGAAAATAAATCCAGAATTTGGAACTCCAGATGATTTTAAATCTTTAGTTGATAAGGCACATTCTTTGGGAATATATGTAATAATAGATTGGGTGCCTGGGCATACCGGTTGGGATCATATATGGATTAATGAAAATTCAGATTATTATTTAAAAAATAAAGATGGGGAAATAATTGATCCTATAAATCCTTTTACTGGTGAGTCATTTGGATGGACTGATGTAGCTGATTTAAATTATGATAATCTAGAGATGCAAAACTCAATGAGGGATGCTATGGCTTTTTGGATAAAAGAGTTTGATATTGATGGTTTTAGAGTTGATCAAGCCTATGCAGTTCCTCAAAGTTTTTATGAAAAAACTTTTAAAATGCTAAGATCAATAAAACCAATTTTTCTTTTAGCAGAAACTGACATAAATCATCCTGGAGGAATTGAATTAGTTAATAGGTTTGATGCTTCATATGATTGGGTAGGGCATCATTTATCAAAAGAAATTGCTCAAGGAAAAAAGGATGTTAATNATCTGAGAAAACATTTTGATTGGATAGATAAAAATTATAATGATGAAAACGTTTTAATAAATTTTTTAACAAATCATGATGAAAATTCTTGGAATGGTTCTATTAANGAGAGTTANGGTAATGCTGAAAAAGTTTTTACTGCATTAAGCTATATCACTCCCGGTATGCCTTTAATTTATAGTGGTCAAGAATATGATTTGGATAAAAGATTACTNTTTTTTGACAAAGATAGTTTTCCAAAAAATCAAGGAGAAACAATAGATTTTCTTAAAAAAATAGGTGATTTAAAAAACAATCATCTTGCATTAAAAGGGAGCTTGAGATATGACAAACTTTCTCACATCAAAACTAATGCAGATGAAAAAATTTTAGCTTTTGAAAGAAGTAATCAGGGAGATACTATTGTTTTTATTGGTAATTTGAATAGTAATTATAGTCAATTCCGAATGTATTACGATGGTAAATTTAAAAGCTTCCCAAAAGGAACGAATAAAATTCTNTCTTCAACATATGANTATGTTATGAAGCCATGGGAATTTTGGATTTTAATCAAATGATTTTAATCATTTAGATTTTATAAATTTGACATGATAAATGCCTAGACTATTTTTTTTAATATTTATTTTTCTATTTGTGATTTCTTGTATTGATAAATCATTCCCCCTTATTATAGGTCATCGTGGAGCAATGGGATATNTTGCNGANAACACCATTCCTTCAATTGAAAAAGCTATAGAGTTAGGAGTTGATGGNATAGAAATAGATATTTTTAAATGTGCTTCTGGAGAATTGGTTGTCTTTCACGATGTCANGTTGGATAAGTTAACAGACTTGACTGGAAAAATTGAGGAAAAATCTCTTGATTCATTAAAAAAAGCCAAAGTTTTNGGNGCATATCAGATACCTACACTTAATGAAGTAATGAATCTAATCGATGGCCGTTTAATTTTGAATATAGAGCTAAAAGGACCTGAAACAGCTATCCCAACTAACGACTTACTCCGAGATTATTTTAAAAAGTCTTCATGGAATCCATCAAAAATAATCATTTCAAGTTTTAAGTGGGATGAGCTAAACTTGTTCTACAATTTAAATAAAGAAGTACCAATAGCCGTCCTTACTGATGGAGACCCTTTAGCAGCATTACCTTTTGCAAGAAAAGTAAAGGCTTATGCTATAAACCCTAAATATTCTTTATTGACAAAAACAAATTCAAAAATTATAAAGGATGAAGGAATAAAATTATTCCCCTGGACTGTTAATGAGNTAGATGACATTAAATTTATGATATCGTTAGGAGTAGATGGGATCATAACNAATTTTCCAGATAGAGTTAGTAAAGAATAATTTATCTTTTACNTAGTTTTAAGATATAGATGAATCAAGAAAAATTTTTATTTCCAAACAATCAAGTAATTTCTCATTCTTCATTTTGGGAGGCACCTTCAAACATAGCACTAATTAAATATTGGGGAAAAAAAGGAAATCAAATACCTTCTAACCCTTCTATTAGTTTTTTACTCTCTAAATGTTTTACAAGAACAAAAATTAAATTTAGCCCTATAAATTCAGAAAAAGATCCTTGGTTTACTTTTAAACTTAATGGTAAAATTAAATTAGATTTTTATAAAAAAATAGAAATTTTTTTAGAAAGGATTTTGCCATATATGCCATCTTTAAAGAACCATAATCTTATTATAGATAGCAGTAATTCTTTTCCTCACAGTTCTGGCATAGCCTCTTCTGCATCATCTATGGCAGCAATGGCATTATGTATTACTGATTGGGAAAGGCAAATTAANATTAAAATGACNGAAGAGATGTTTAAAATNAAATCCTCTTTTTTAGCGCGNCTTGGATCCGGNAGTGCTTCCAGAAGTATTTATGGACCTATATCATCNTGGGGTAAAACTTCTCATTTGAAAGAAAGCAGTGATATTTATGCTGTTCCTTTAAAGCAAAAAGTGCACAAAANATTTGATGGTTTTTGTAATTCAATAATCATAATAGATGAANCTGAAAAAGAAATTAGNAGCACAGANGGGCACAGACTTATGAATGAACACCCATTTGCTAAAAAAAGATTTTATCAAGCCAACCAAAATTTTTTAGAAATNAAAAACTCTCTTCTAACAGGAGATATCCAAAAATTCATTCAAATTGTAGAATCAGAAGCTCTGACATTGCATGCATTAATGATGACCTCTTCACCATCATATAAACTTTTTAAACCCGAAACTATTAAAATAATTGAGTTGATTAAAAATTACAGAGAGAATTCAAAAAANCCATTATGTTTTACTTTAGATGCAGGCCCCAATATTCATCTTTTATACCCTAAAGCATATAGAAAAGATGTATTAGACTTTATAGATAATGAACTAATCAAAACTTTTCCAAGCATAAAATTTATCCATGATCAAGTTGGGAATGGTCCAAAAAAGATATAATTTTAAACCCATGAAAGGACCCCTTTTTTATGCTAAAATTTTACTCTTTGGAGAATATGGTATTATAAAAGATTCAAGAGGCCTTTCTATTCCATATAATTTTTTCCAGGGCGCCTTAAAAATCCCAAATACTCAATCAGAGTTTATTTATNATTCTAACAAAAAAATAATTGAATTTTCAAAATTTNTTAGAAANATTAATCACAACTTAGTGAAATTTGATTGGAAGAAAATTGAAAGGGATTTATCTAATAAATTATATTTTGACAGTAGCATTCCCCAAGGATATGGTCTGGGCAGCAGTGGTGCTTTAGTTGCCTCTTTTTACGACAGGTATGCTCTTGAAAAAATAACAGTGGTTGAAAATCTCACTAAAGAAAAATTAATAAANCTCAAGGAGATATTTGCTGAAATGGAGGGTTTTTTTCATGGAAAATCTTCTGGTCTGGATCCNTTAAATAGTTATTTGAGCCTTCCTATTCTAATTAATTCAAGCGAGAATATTCANCCAACTGGAATCCCTTCTCAAAATTTGGATGGCAAGGGAGCTGTTTTTTTATTGGACAGTGGATCTTCTAGGGAAACTGGACCATTGATATCTNTCTTTTTAAAGAATATGGAGCATGAAAAATTTAATGTAATGATGAAAGAAAAATTTAACACTATTACCGATAGCTGTGTTAATGATTTTTTAAAGGGTAATGTTAAATCACTTTTTGTAAATATTAAATCACTTTCAAAATTAGTTTATGATAATTTTAAACCAATGATTCCCTCTGAGTTTATAGAAATATGGAAGAAAGGAATTGAAAGTAATGCATATTTCNTAAAATTATGTGGTTCTGGAGGTGGAGGTTATATTTTAGGTTTCACACAAGATTTTAATAAAGCAGCTAAAATTTTAAATAGNTATAAACTAGAAGTGGTTTATTCTTTGTAATTTTTTTTGATGTTTTTTTCTAAAAATCAAGAAAATTTATTTTTAAAAGTTCTAGGTTTATTTAGCATAGTTAGAGGTTATAATATTTTAATTTTAATTNTTGCTCAATACTTAACCGCCCGCTATGTTTTTTCTCCAAACTCAAATTTTGAACAAATAATTTTTGACTTGAATTTATTTTATTTAGTTTTTGCAACAGCTTTATCTACATCATCAGGATATATCATTAATAATTACTTTGATGCTGAAAAAGATAAAATAAATAGACCGCAAAAATTTCTAATAGAGCATGCTATCCCTCAAAGGATTCANTTGAGGATATATCTATTGATGAACTTAACTTGCCTGGGAATCTCTTGGCTCTTTTCATTGAAGGCGGTTCTCTTTTTTTTGATATATATTTTTGGGATTTTGTTCTATAGTNTTTTAATTAAACGACTTTTTTGGTTAAGCAACATATACAAAGCATTTTTAACTATTTTGCCATTTTTTGCTATCACATTGTATTATAAAAATTTTGAGCAAATTATTTTTTTATATGCAGGNTTTTTGTTTTCNTTAATTTTAATAAAAGACATTATAAAAGATTTTGAAAATTTTAAAGGNGATTGGGTTCATAGCTATAAAACTCTTCCTATTGTATTTGGAAATCATATCACTAAACTGATTGTTTCAATATTAATTTTAGTTACCTGGTATTTAATTTATTTTTTAACCAAAAAGGATTTAGGTCTTATTGAATATTATTTTATTTTTTGTGCACCATACTTGTTTTTGATTTTATTTCTCACTTGGATTTCATCAACTAAGAAGATATATCTTTGGATTCACAATCTTCTTAAACTTATAATCTTAGTAGGTGTATTTGGGATATATTTTATGTATAAATAGAATAATAAATAAATTTCACAGTTTTAAAGCCAATGAAAGAAGATAAAAAAAAAGATTCTAATAAAATTAAGGTGAGATTAAACAANTATATTTCTAATTCAGGACTTTGTTCTAGAAGGGAAGCTGATCGTTATATTTTAAAGGGCTTAGTATCAGTAAACAATAAAATAGTTAAAGATCTAGGAACAAAAGTATTTTTTGATGACAAAGTTGAATTAAGAAATAAAATTATTGAAAAATCTTTTTTTAATTATTTTCTATTAAATAAACCAAAAGGATCTATAGTTACTAATCAAGGTGGGNCTAAAAATAATTTTTTAAAAATTTTTTCGAGCAAAGATCAGTATTCAAATATAACTCCTTTTGGAGATATGGGTAAATCAATAACAGGACTTTTAGTTATGACTAATGATACAGAATTAATTAAAAGATTAAATCGTCCTAAATGCAAAATAAATATGATTTATCAATTGACACTAGACAAGAAGATTGATAATAAGCACATTGAAGAATTAAAAAAAGGAGTGACTTTAGAGGAAAAAATCTTTTTTTTACAAGAGTTAGATATTGTTAAAAATACAGCCGATGATGTTGTTATTGGAATAAGAACCTTTAGTATTATGCCAAGCATAATAAACAAAATGTTTAAAAAGCTTAATTACAAAGTTNTGAAAATGGATAGAGTTGTTTTTGCTGGTTTAACAAAAAAAGATTTGCCAAGGGGTAGATGGAGAAAATTAACCNANAAAGAGGTTGGATTTTTAAAAATGCTTTAATCTTTNACTCATTTAAAAGCCAGTTATATTTGAGATACTTAAACCTAGTTTTTTCAGAAATTTTTCTTGGAGCATAAAGATTAATAAATTTAACAAGAGATTTTTTTGAGCCAAAATCATTATTAAACCAAAGAAAGATTTTTGACAATTTAACTTGGTCTTGAGAAAAAACATTTTTTGATTCATCGTTTAAAAACTTTTTAGCAGCGGCCTCGAGTTGTTTTTCAAGCTTATTTGACCTATACGCATCATTTGAAAGGTTTGGACATGATATTGAACCGCAATTGATAGCAAAATGAATTTTTGGTTCATTCATTTTCCTGAGTATTTTGTGCTCAATTTCTGAAAGTGAGTAGTTAGTTTCATCAATAGAGAAGACTTTTTGTTTCCATGGATTTTTTATTTTTTTTATACTCTCCAAAGGATAGTTGTCTAAAATCAATAAAATCGTTAGTGCATTATATGCATTAATCCAATATGACAGTATTTCATTTTTACTCCAATTTTTTTTTGGTGGATTTTGCTGAAGAGCTTCTATATAAGATTTTATTCCATGTTTATTTGCATTCCATTTTTTATAATTAACTTTCCCATAGTCAGAAACGTATTTTTTAAGTTCATTATCCCATCTATCATGAATATTCTTTTGATCATTTGGAGATAGAATAGTTAAAAAAGCTAAGATTATTAAATTACCAAACATTATTTAGATCGTTTATTTTCCTTTTATTTTTGACACAAAAGCACTTATTTTATTTTTATCATTTTGTTCTAAAACTTTAATAAATGCTGATCCAATTATAGCTCCATTTGAATTTTCACATGCTAATCTAAATGTTTCAAAATTACTAACTCCAAAACCTACTACCGTTGGGTTTTTAAGCTTCATTTTATTAACTCTATTAAAGTATTTAATTTGCTCATCTCCAAATCTTTTTTTAGCACCAGTAACACTGGCAGTACTTACCATATATATAAATCCATTGGAAGCTTTGTCAATTAAATTAATTCTTTCTCTGGACGTTTGGGGAGTTATTAAGAATATTTTGTATAAACCATTTTTTTTAAAAATTGACCGATATGATTTTTGATATATTTCTACTGGAAGATCTGGTATTATAAGGCCATCAATTCCTATTTGATTACATTTTTCACAAAATTTTTCAACTCCAAATTGCATGATTGGATTAAAATATCCCATAATTATTAGAGGAATTTTAATTTCTTCTCGAGCCCTTTCTAATTGTTTAAAAAGGACCATTGATGTCATTCCATTTTTTAATGCAATGTTTGAACTTTTTTGAATTACAGGACCATCAGCAAGAGGATCACTAAAAGGCATTCCTATTTCAATCATATCCACTCCACTTTCTTGAAGCTTTTTCATAATTGGGATCGTATCTCCAATTCTTGGATATCCAGCAGAAAAATATATTGATAATATTTTTTTTGATTTTTTAAACGCTTTATCTATTCTGTTCACTGTAGTTTGAAAAAATTAATAAAAGTGTCAAGATCTTTATCACCTCTACCAGACAAATTTACAACCACTATATCATTTGTCTCAAATTTTCGGTTTTCAAAAACCGCAAATGCATGTGAGGTCTCAATTGCAGGTATAATTCCTTCAAGTTGAGTTAATTCTAGACCTGACTGCATTGCATTTTCGTCTGTAATTGAAATAAATTCTGCCCTTCCTGTTCGAAAAAGGTGAGAATGAAGAGGTCCAACACCCGGATAGTCCAGTCCTGCTGAAATAGAATATGGCTCTGTAATTTGCCCATCATGGGTTTGCATCAAAAGCGTTTTACTTCCATGTATGACCCCATCTTTTCCAAGGGCAGAAGTTGCTGCACTTTTCCCACTATCAATTCCCTTACCAGCAGCCTCAACTGCAATTAGGTTAACAGTTTTATCATTTAAAAAATTATAGTAGGCTCCAGCTGCATTGCTTCCTCCACCAACACAGGCAATTATATGATCGGGTTTTGATCTGTTTTCTTTTTCTAAAAGTTGTTCTTGAATTTCTTTACTTATTATTGATTGAAAACGAGCAACCATATCTGGGTAGGGATGAGGTCCAACAACAGAACCAATTATGTAATGAGTATTTAAAGGATTGTTGATCCAATCTCTAATTGCTTCATTAGTGGCATCCTTCAAGGTTTTGCTGCCTGATTGAACAGATTTCACCTCTGCCCCAAGCATTTTCATTCGAGCTACATTTGGGGCTTGTCTTTTGATATCCAAATCTCCCATATAAACTACGCATTTTATCCCCATTAATGCACAAACTGTTGCTGTTGCAACTCCATGTTGTCCAGCCCCAGTTTCAGCTATAATCCGCTTTTTCTTTAGATGCTTTGCTAATAGAATTTGTCCTACAGTATTATTAATTTTGTGAGCACCTGTATGACAGAGATCTTCTCTTTTGAGATAAATTTTTGTATTATATTTTTTTGAAAGCCTCTTTGCAAAGTATAAAGGAGTAGGTCTTCCAACATACTCTTCAAGAAGTTGGTTGAACTCTTTTTTAAAACTAATATCATTTATTATTGAGATATATTTTTGTTTTAATTCAAATATGTTAGGATATAGCATTTCAGGAATATAAGCTCCCCCAAAATCTCCATAATATCCATTTTGATCTATATTATAGTTCATTTATTTTGTTTTTAAAGTCTTCAATTATTTCAATTTTTTTTAAACCAGGTTTTGTTTCGAATTTACTGTTTATGTCAATTGCATAAATTGGCAAATTTGTTTTAAGTAATTTTTTGATTTTTGAGACATGTTCAGGGCCAATTCCTCCACTTAAAAAAAATGGTTTATTTAAAGTGTAATCTTTTAAAATCTCCCAATCAAAAGCATAACCATTTCCACCTGGTAGTTTACCTTTTGTATCAAAAAGAAAATAGTTACAAAACTTTTGATAAGGAAGCAATTTTTTAAAATCATAATTATCAACAATATTAATTGCCTTGATTACTTCAACACCCAATGATTTTACTAGTTGACAAAAGTCAGGTGTTTCATCTCCGTGAAGTTGTACGGATTGTAAACTATGTTTTTTAATTGTCTTTTTTATAAATTCAACATGAGAATTTACAAAAACGCCAGTTTTTTTTATTCCATCTGGCAGGGCAGGTGTATTTTTACCTGCGAATCTAGGTGAATTAATATAAAAAATAAAACCAACGTAATCTGGTTTAAGCTTAACNAGCTTCTCTANATTTTGATTTTNNNNCATTCCACAGACTTTAATTTTCATTTTCTATTTTTTTTATGAACCTACTTGCACTTTTCCCAGGATCATTTGTTCTCATGAATTTTTCGCCAACTAAAAAACCTTTGTATCCATATTTTTTTAATTCAACAACAGAAGAAGGTTTATTAATTCCACTTTCTGATATTTTAATAAAATCATTTGGGATTTGAT
>NZZH01000004.1 GCA_002702405.1 Flavobacteriaceae bacterium
GAATAGGTTTTTGATTTTTAATTACCCCTCTTTTTTCAATACATAACGACATTATGCTTCCAACAAAATCAGATTTTGTTATTATAGAGGCATTTATGTAAGGCTCTTCAACACGATCTAAAAAAGAAACATCAGGTAAATCAGAAGGGTTATTTATAGGAACAATTTGGCCAGGATTTTTTTTGGTATACGCTTGATAAGAAACATTAGGAACGGTAGTTATAACAGACATTCCAAATTCTCGCTCTAGCCTCTCTTGAATAATTTCAAGATGTAACATTCCTAAAAAACCACATCTAAATCCGAATCCTAATGCCGCAGAACTTTCAGGTTGAAAAACAAGTGAGGCATCGTTAAGTTGTAACTTTTCCATACTGGACCTAAGGTCTTCATAATCGTCAGTGTCAACCGGATAAATTCCAGCAAAGACCATAGGCTTTACTTCCTCAAATCCAGAGATGGGATTCTGAGTAGGCATATCTGAATTAGTTAGTGTATCCCCAACCTTAACCTCCTTGGCTTCTTTTATACCAGTTATTAAATAACCAACATCACCTGTAGATAAAATATTTTTAGGTTCTTTTTCTAATTTTAATGTGCCAATTTCGTCTGCATAATAATTTTTTTTAGTCGCTAAAAATTGTATTCTATCACCTTTTTTTATTTCACCATTGAAAACTCTAAAATAGGTCTCTATCCCTCTAAATGGGTTATATACAGAATCAAAAATTAGAGCTTGGAGAGGAGCTTTATTGTTTCCTCTAGGCCCAGGAATATTTTTANTTATAGANNTTACAATTTTCGGNATTCCTTCACCAGTTTTTGCCGAGACAGAAATAATTTCTTCCCTTTCGCAACCTAAAAGATTAATTATATCATCTTTCACTTCCTCAGGATTGGCAGAAGGGAGGTCAATTTTGTTTAGTATGGGTATTATTTCTAAATCATTTTCAAGTGCTAAAAATAGATTAGAGATGGTTTGAGCTTGAACACTTTGAGATGCATCTACAACAAGTAGAGCCCCTTCACAAGCAGCAATAGATCTTGAAACCTCATATGAAAAATCAACGTGTCCAGGCGTATCAATTAAATTTAAAATATATGTTTCATTATTAACTTTATATTCCATTTGAATGGCATGAGATTTAATTGTAATTCCTCTTTCCCGTTCTAAATCCATATTATCAAGCAATTGATCTTGTTTTTCTCGTTCGGTAATAGTCCCAGTATGGTCTAAAAGCCTATCCGCAAGAGTACTCTTCCCATGATCAATATGAGCGATGATACAAAAATTCCGAATTTTATCCATTATCCTTTTTGTGTTTTGTAAAGATAATGACTTTGTCTATAGACTCAAGCTATTGTCACTTTGATTTGAAAAAAACCCGAANAAATACATATTTTTGTCATAATGGTTAAAATTGGGNACATATCACTTAAAGGGTTTCCTTTGCTTCTAGCCCCAATGGAGGATGTTAGCGACCCCCCTTTTAGGGCATTATGCAAAGAAAACGGGGCAGATATAGTTTATACTGAGTTTGTTTCGTCAGAAGGATTGATAAGGAACGCTTCTAAAAGTATCCAAAAGCTCGATATTTATGAAAAAGAACGNCCTGTAGGAATACAGATTTTTGGAGCAAATCTAAATTCTATGCTAGAAGCTGTTGATATAGTTGAAAAAACTAATCCTGACATTATAGATATTAATTTTGGGTGTCCTGTAAAAAAAGTTGTTTCAAAAGGAGCTGGGGCTGGAATATTAAAGGATATTCCTCTAATGGTTAAACTTACAAAGGAAATTGTGAAAAGGACAAAACTCCCTGTTACAATTAAAACCAGATTAGGCTGGGACCATAAATCGATAAAGATTATAGAAGTTGCCGAAAGACTTCAAGATGTTGGGATCTCAGCAATTTCTATTCATGGTAGAACACGNGCACAAATGTATAAAGGTGAAGCAGATTGGAGGCCTATAGCTAAAGTAAAAGAAAATCCTAGAATGCTAATCCCTGTTTTTGGGAATGGAGATCTAACTTCACCAGAAAGAGTAAAAGAGATGAAAGAGATTTATGGCCTAGATGGNGCAATGATCGGGAGAGCATCGATTGGCAATCCTTGGTTTTTTGATCAGGTAAAGCACTTTCTTAAAAATAATAAGCATAAAAGCTTACCTAATTTAAATCAACGAGTTGAAACGGCAAGAAGGCATTTACAAATGTCCATTTTATGGAAAGGAGAGGTGTTGGGTCTATTAGAGACAAGAAGGCATTATGCAAACTATTTTAGAGGGATAGAAGGATTTAAGCCCTATAGAATATCTATGGTAACCGCAAATACCCCCCAGGCTGTTTATGATACTTTTGACAANGTTTTAAGCGAAGAAATATTTGCCTAAGACTCAAAACTTTTGTCAACAAAACGTATATTATTAACTGTTAGAAAAGAAGCAATACTTCCAAAAAAAGCAAGAGTTAAAAAAACAACTATAAGATTTTCAGCCTCTAGAACAACTGGATAAGCTAAATCGGTTCCTGGNACTTTGACAAAACGGAAATTTTTTTGAAGCAGAATAATTAAACTTCCAATAATAATTCCAGACATACCTCCAACAAAAGTTATTAAGCAGCCTACATAAAAAAAGATTTTCCTGTAAGCTAATTTTTGCAAACCAATAGCTGAAAGGATTTTTAACTGCTTTTTTTTATCTAAAATTATAATTAGCAAGGCGCCAGATAGATTAAATAAAGCTATGATTAGAATTAGTGTAAAAATTAAATATACTGCTAGATTTTCAGTTTTCATCATTTTTTGTATGGCGACATTAATTTCAGATCTACTTTTAATTTTTATATCTGAACTTAAGATCTTTTGAATTTTTTTTTGAAGAATATTTTTGTCTGAAGTATTGTGAGAATTTATTTCTAAATATGAAAAAGTATTTGGGTTAAACTCAAAAAGATCTTTTGCTAAAGACAGATTTGTAAAAATATATTTTTTATCTATGTCTTCACTTACTTGATAAAGACCAACAACAGATGAAGGGAAAGACTTAAAAGGTCTTCTATTAATTATACTTCCGCTACTAGCTTTCGGAGCTGTTATTTTTAAAAATGAGGAATAGTCATAAACGCTTGCGCCTAGAGTATTAGCTATGCCATATCCAATAACCACAGAAGAGGATTCAGGGGTAACCCATTCACCAATCGAGAGGATAGAATCTATTGGTATAACTGAATCAAAATTTTCGTCTACTCCTTTCATAAAAGCAACATGACTTTTTCCCTCGAATGACAAGAAAACTTTTTCTTCAATTATTGGAGTAATGTCAATTATTTCAGGAATAGCCTTAAGTTTTTCCATGGATAGAGAATCAACATATATTACTTTCCCTTTATTAGGCAAAATTCTAAAATCAGGATCAAAAACATTACTAAAAGAAAGCCCAAAATCTTTTAGTCCTGAGAAAGCGCTTAAAACAATTAGTAATGAACAGGTTGCTATTAAAATAACAAAAACAGCTAGATTACTTATTCTATTTATCACCGTTTGATTGCTTTTAGAAAAAAAATACCTCCAAGCAATTTTATAATCCACATTTATCATTAATAATTATTTTATTGGATCAAATGGGTTTTTAAGTGCCCTATCAATTTCTTCAATATAATCTAGAGAATCATCCAAATAAAAACTTAATTCAGGAACTTTTCTTAGCGAGGATTTAAGCCTCTGAGATAATTTATGTTTTATTAAAGAAGAGGCATGTCTAATTTCAATTATATATTTTTTGCTGGATTCAGAAGGGAAAACACTGATATATATTTTGGCTAGAGAAATATCGGGGGTAACATATACTTTTGTAATTGATAAAATTAAATTTCCCTTATTTTCTTGTTTAATAAACTCTTGAAAAACAGACGCTAATTCTTTCTTAAAAAGTGAACTAATTTTCTTTTGTCTATTTGACTCTCTGTATTCCATTATTAACAAAAATAACTATTCCAATGGATTATTTTATATTTTTGAAAGAATGAAGAATAAAATTAAAAAACTTAATTATTACTTATTTCTCCTTTTAGCAGCATTCTTTTTTTTTCAAGGGAAAGCACAAGATAATACCCAAGAAATTGCAAAATTGATAGTTTACGAAACAAATCTTTTGCGTTTAGAAAAAAACCTGCCAAAATTAAAAATATTAGATACTTTGATGGATCTAGCTCAATACCATAGTGATAATATGGTTAAACATGGTTTTTACTCTCATATAGACCATCAAGGCTTAGACCCTATTGAAAGAGCAGAACGACAAAATATTAAAGCCTGGGTAAGAAGGGGGAATACTTATTTTGGTATAGCCGAAAATATAGCTAATACGCCATGGTTTGAAAATGTTATTGGCTGCGGCGACACAAGATCTCCTAAAAAGTTTAGCAAATGTGTTGTCCAATCATGGAAGGATAGCCCCCCTCATTATAAAAACATTATGGGAGACTACACCCAAATTGGCATAGGCATAGCTTTTGATAAAAAGGGGAATGGATATAGTACCCAGAAATTTAGGTAAGAATAATCAGTTGTATCTACTTTTTAAACCAGACCGTTCTAATTGTCTTTTCTATTTTTTCGGAGAAAACCTTCTCTTCAAAAACATTAGTAACCTCATATCCTTTCTCAACATAATTATTCATGATACTAACAGTAGATAAAGAAGAAAAATTGTTATTTACTTTATTTTCTCCATCATCCTCATAAACAACAATATTTCTTTCTCCAGAGACAGTCTCCTCTATAGATATTGTAACTATCAGATAACTTGTAGGGTTTTGTATACCAAAAATTCCTTTTTCTTCAAAAAAAAACCCAACCATAACAATAAGAAATAAACTTACGCCAACAATCGACAAAGATGCTTTATCAGTTGGATTCATAGAAAATCATTTGATAAACAAATATAATAAATAGAAACAAAAAGTAAATTATATGAAAAAATAGAAAAAAGGATCAATATAATGCGCTCTTTGCAAAACGTCCTTTTTTGTCTCTAAATCTTTCTCTTTTTTGTGCTGCTATGAATTGATCACGAGTGTAACTCCTGCCATTTATGCAGAGTTTTTGTGTGCCCTTCGGGAATTCAAAAAACAAAAGATTTCTTTTCATAATTAAAGGACATTAAATATAAAGATAAAAAGATAAAAAGATAAAAAAAAAACTTAAAAATTTTAGTTGTAGTCACCATAATGTTCTGAAAGATATTCAATTATGACATTTGAAAGAGCTGATGCAAAACTTTCAACCTGACTAATATTTTCACGAACACCTTGTTTGTTGATTTCCAATTGGATAGCGTCTATATTCCCCTGGCTTCTTGAACCATAAGTAAAAGTATTATANCCGCCAGTAAAGTAAAGGTCACCAGAGTTTGGGAATNTATCATTTTTTGAAGGAACAGCAGGATAACCTTTATTATCAAGAAGAGAGCCAAATGATTTTTCCCCCCTAAGTAATTCAGAGTGATTAATACCAGATCGATTGTTTGCTGCAAGATTTTTGATAGAGCTCAATTCGGTAATATCATTACTATTAAGGGACTCATCATTTTCAGACAGATTGCTTTTAGACAAAAGATACCCTAATTCAATTCTTTGAATTGAGTGACCATGACCATGAAGATCGAGAACCAATCCTTTTCCAAAAAGAGTCTCTATTTCTTGTCTATATTCTAATACTTTTTTATGAAAAAGATCCCAATATTCTTCGGTGCTTCTATCCCCACAATTTGAGTCTTCTAGAGAACGATTTAAATCAATTTTTTTCCTACTCATTTTATTTAAGACAACATAAGGACTTGCCTCAATAAGAGAGAGCGCTTCTTGAGTTTCTTTTGCTAACTCATAAGTATTATCATCCTTAACAGTTACGGCGCCTGGACAAGATCTGTCAGANAACCATTCTGGCATTAAAGTTCCTCCATGGACGGAAATTAAAATAACTGGGATATTACCCTTACTGTATTCTATGAATTCNCTCCAGTCAATATTATTATCAACAATGAGAACAGTTGAATCTTGTTCATCATTAGATGTTTTAGTTGAAGAGCAAGAAATAAAGGTTAAAAAGGTTATTAGGAGTAAAATTTTTTCCGTACAAATTTTAAATGAAAAAAATCTTCTAAAAGCAGCAATCATTTGATAAATTTAATTTCTTTTGAAGATAAAGATTATTTTTACCTTTATTAAATTCACAATGATCAAAAAATGAAAAAGACAGCTTTCCTTATAAAGACTATTTTATTTATCTCTTTCTTCACTGTATATTCTCAAGAAAACATTCGAAAACAATTAGANGAAATTGCAATAATTGATGAAAAAGTAATGATGCCAATGAGAGACGGCATAAGGCTCTCAACAAATATTTATAGACCTAAAACCAATGATAAAGTACCTGTTATTTTTTCGAGAACTCCATATAATTTTAATTCATGGGGGGACGGAAAAGAAAGAACAAGAGCTCTGCAATCTGCTCTACAAATGGTTGAAAAAGGATATGCATATGTTGTTCAAAATGAACGGGGCAGATATTTTTCAGAAGGGGAATGGGACATTTTAGGAGTCCCCCTAACCGATGGATATGATGCGTTTACTTGGCTTAGTAATCAGACTTGGTCAAATGGAAAGATTGGAACTATTGGATGCTCATCAACTGCTGAGTGGCAAATGGCAGTTGCNTCCTTAGACCATCCTGCTCATGCAGCTATGGTACCTCAAGGTTTTGGCGCTGGAGTTGGAAGAGTTGGTCAATACTTTGAACAGGGCAATTGGTATAGAGGAGGGGTGGAACAATTATTATTTGCCTCATGGCTATATGGAGTTGAACAAGACAAATTTAAACCCAGAATTCCTGCTGGAGCTAGTCAAGAGGATTTGATTAGAATTTCTAGATTTTATGATTTAGCTCCTGAAAATCCACCTGTTAATTGGGCTGAAGCATTTCAGCATTTACCTCTTAAAGATCTTTTGAAAAATGTTAGCGGGAAAAAAGAAATTTTTGATAAGATGATAGTAAGGAAACCNAATGATGAGGATTGGTATAAAGGAGGGCTCTATCATGANGACATGGGCTTTGGAGTTCCAAGTTTTTGGTTCGTTTCTTGGTATGACGTTGCTACTAGTCCAAATCTTGAACTTTTTAATCATGTTAGAAATAATGCNGAAAGTAAAAGTGTTAGGGAAAATCAATATTTAGTTATATCACCGACTCTTCATTGCGGGTTTAAGAGAGCTAAAGAAAATACTATTGTAGGAGAGTTAAGTGTTGGAGACGCAAGATTAAATTATGATGAACAAATTTCTTTATGGTTTGATCATTTTTTAAAGGGCGAAAAAAATAATTTTGAGAATAAAATCCCAAGAGTTCAATATTATACTATGGGCATTAATAANTGGCAACAATCTGAAACATGGCCACCTAAAGGCGTTACATATCAGACATACTTTCTTGGGAGCAAGGGAAATGCCCAAACCATGTACGGCAATGGNACACTATCACTATCTAAAAATTCAAAACCTGAAGGGAAAGATTCATTTGTTTATGANCCGATGAATCCAGTTAAATCATATGGNGGAGGAGTTTGTTGTACTGGCAATGCTGTTCAAGGAGGATCCTTTGATCAAAGAATAATGGAAACAAGGGCAGATATATTGGTATATACCTCGCAACCATTAGAGGAAGGAATTGAAGTATCGGGATTCATCGAAGCGCATTTATATGTATCATCTGATGTAAAGGATACTGATTTTACTGTCAAAATAATTGACGTATATCCTGATGGCAGGGCATATAATCTGGATGAAACAATTCAAAGAGCTAGATACAGAGATGGATATGATAAGGAGGTTTTTATGGATAAAGGGAAAGTTTATAAAGTAAGCTTATCTCCAATGTCAACAAGTAATTATTTTAAAAAAGGTCATAGAATTAGAATAGAAGTCTCTAGTAGTAATTTTCCAAGATTTGCTAGAAATCTGAATACGGGAGGTAATAATTATGATGAAAAAACAGGTGTTGTCGCAACAAATAATATTCATTATTCTGAAAATTATCCATCTCAAATTAGGATTCCAGTTATTTCAAAAAAATAACCTTTATAATATATATTATTTAAAAAAAAATTATCTCTAAATTGTATATTTGCCCAATTAATGGTCCTATAGCTCAGTTGGTTAGAGTAGATGACTCATAATCATTTGGTCCCTGGTTCGAGTCCAGGTGGGACCACTAAAACCTAACTATTTGTATTACAAGTAGTTAGGTTTTTTTTGAGGTACTTGAACCACCTATATTAGTTGAATGATAATCAAAAGATTACAGTTCTACTAGATTTTTTATTTAATTTTAATAAAANTTACAAAATGAAAATTTATAAGTCTTTCCCTTTAATTTTTACTTTTTCTTTATTCTTGGTTGGATGTTCAACTGATGATGGAGGAAGTGAAATGGAGAATACAAACACAACATCAGAACTAACCCCTCA
Source organism: Flavobacteriaceae bacterium (assembly GCA_002702405.1). The sequence goes on from NZZH01000004.1 coordinate 8,528, forward strand.
AGAGACCTTTGGAAATTGGTCTCCAGATTTTACTAATCAGACTTCTGACTTTACTCAGACGAGGACTGGTTCTCAAGGGACAGAACAAACAAGAACAATTAATGTTACCTCTTCTTCAAGTACAACCTCTTCTACCGAGGAATCAATTAATCAAGATATTAATGATGATGGTGACTTATTTGAAGACATTGAGGTGGTTTTAACTACCTACACAGGTTCTGAGAATCTNGGGTCTCATCAGATAACAACATATAATGTTTCTGAGGATAATGATATGGGAATGACAATAGGAAATAATTTTTATTCTTTTTCAGAAGGGTATGTTTTCGATTATGGAAAATATGATTCGAACGATTATCAAAACTGTGAACCTATATATAATTTTGACTTATATCTTTTTTCAGAGGGAATACAATATGGAGATGATCCATCCGATGAGGCTAATGAACAAACACTTTATGGAAGTGGTGATTATATTTATTTTGAATTATGGATGGACCAAAACAGTTTTAAATTAGGACAATACAATGATTTATTAAAGAACTATAATCAAAGGTATGACCAGTCATTTACTCTTGCTGATGATTTTGAAGCTTGGTACTGTAACAATTACGACTGTGAAAATGATGGTGATGAGGAGTTTTATCAAATTCCATGTAATGAACTGATTTTAGGGTCATCTNTTAATGGATATGATATAAATGTATCAACTAATAATGGTGATTACATTGAAGGAGGAGAATATGGGTTTAATTTCACAGAAGGGAATTTATCTGTGAATAAAGATTCAAATAATATTTACACAATTAAACTTACGAATGGAGTTAATGAAAATTTACTTCCGATAAAACTATATTATCGAGGTTACATAGGATATCATAATAGTAATTCTTCTAAATCTAGTTACTAAAAACCAGTGAAATAATTTTAGTGATTTATCCCTCCAGTANAACATTTATCCTACAAAAAAGGATAACCTTATTCCTCTTTGTGGGATAAGTAAAATTACAATAAACTGATTATCAATATATTACGCTAGTGGTTAGAGTGCAGGTGGGACCACCAATATACTTTTACGAACACAAAGGGTTTAATTAGATTAATCAAGGTTTCTTAATATTAATTCTCACATCTATATTGGGAAACACTTTATTTACACTTTAGCAAGTTAAAGTCAAAGATATACCGCTATCTTTGCAGNTTTTAAAAAANACTATGAAAGCTATCAAAAATATAGCAATTATTGCACATGTTGATCATGGGAAGACCACCCTTGTTGATAAGATACTTCATCATTGCAACCTGTTCCGATCTAATGAAAGTACAGGAGAACTTATTTTAGACAACAATGATTTAGAGCGTGAACGTGGTATTACAATTCTTTCTAAAAACGTTGCTGTGGTCTATAAAGATGTTAAAATTAATATTATTGACACACCTGGACACGCTGATTTTGGAGGTGAAGTAGAACGAGTTTTAAACATGGCTGACGGGGTACTCTTACTTGTAGACGCCTTCGAAGGACCAATGCCACAAACTAGATTTGTATTAAAAAAAGCCATTGACCTTAAATTAAAGCCCATAGTAGTTATAAATAAAGTTGACAAACAAAACTGCACTCCAGATATTGTGCATGAATCAGTTTTTGATTTGATGTTTGAACTGGATGCAGATGAATGGCAATTAGATTTCCCTACGGTTTATGGCTCTGCAAAAAATAATTGGATGAGTACAGACTGGAAAAAACAAACAGATTCTGTTTCTCCACTTTTGGATATGGTCCTTGAACATGTTCCTAGTCCAGAAATTGAAGAAGGAAATACTCAAATGCTAATCACTTCATTAGACTTTTCGTCATTTACCGGTAGAATTGCAATTGGAAGATTGCAAAGAGGTCAGTTAACTTCAGGAATGAAAGTTAATTTAATAAAGCGAGACGGTTCTAAAATTCCATCACGTATTAAAGAAATAAATCTTTTTGATGGCCTAGTACGTAAAAAAGTTGACAATGTCGAACCTGGAGATCTATGCGCTGTAATTGGTCTTGAAGATTTTCAAATTGGCGATACTATTGCTGATTTTGAAGCTCCTGAATCTTTACCAACTATTGCAATTGATGAGCCTACCATGAGTATGCTTTTTACAATAAATGATTCTCCTTTTTTCGGACAGGAAGGTAAGTTTGTGACTTCTCGTCACATTCGAGAACGACTTGAAAAAGAGCTTGAAAAAAACTTAGCAATGCGTCTTGAAACAACAGATAGTTCTGATAAGTTTATAGTTTTTGGCCGCGGAGTGCTTCATCTTTCAGTTCTCATTGAAACAATGAGAAGAGAGGGTTATGAACTTCAAATTGGCCAGCCTCAGGTAATTCTAAAAGAAAATGATGGTGTAAAAATGGAACCTATTGAGGAACTAACCATTGATCTACCTGAAGATGTATCTGGAAAAGTAATAGAAATGGTAACCCTTAGGAAAGGGGAGATGCTCGCTATGAGCCCCAAAGGGGATCGTATGATTTGCGAATTTAAAATTCCTTCTAGAGGGATCATCGGACTTAGAAATCAACTTTTAACAGCTACTGCAGGAGAGGCAATTATGAATCATCGTTTTGTTGAATTTAGTCCCTACAGAGGAGAAATTGCTGGTAGGATAAACGGTTCTTTAATTTCGATGGAAAAAGGATTAGCCATACCATACTCTTTAGATAAACTTCAAGAACGCGGAAAATTCTTTGTTGCTCCTAATGAATTAATTTATACGGGGCAAGTCATAGGAGAAAACACAAGACAAGACGATATGGTTGTTAATGTAACCAAGACAAAGAAATTGTCTAATGTTCGCGCAGCTGGATCTGACGATAAAGTTAAACTGGCACCACCAATTAAGTTTTCATTAGAGGAAGCTCTTGAGTATATTCAAAAAGACGAATATGTAGAGGTGACTCCAAACTCTTTGAGACTTAGAAAAATTTTATTAGATGAGAATGAAAGAAAGCGGCAAGCCGTCAATTATGTCGCCATTTAAGGTTATATAACTTAGACTCTCTATTTGGTTTTGTTATTATATCAGTACCATTTGGGACTAGTCTTAAGGCGCCTCTTACTAGAGACTATCTATGTGGGAATCAACTATTTTTTTAACAAAATCTCCAATTTTTGAAGAATCAATCCATCGCGCCACTATAACTAAGTTGTATTCTGGAACTATTACGAGATAATTTCCGCCAAATCCAGCACCAAAAAAAATATTTTCAGATAAACCCTCCCATTTTCTTTCACCTTTATTTAGCCACCACATGTAACCATAAGAGTCATTATTCTTAGATGGTTGTTGAACCAATTCAATCCATTCAGGTTTTAATAGTAATTTTTCGTTCCAAATACCATTTCTAAGAAACAACAAACCAAATCTTGCATGATCCATTGAGTTAATAAAAATTCCGCCTCCAAAATGACCACCTCCACTAACAGAATTTATCATTAATCCATCTATTAGAATTTTTGACTTTTCATAACCGAACCATCTCCAAGTTTTAGAAGCTCCAATAGGGTCCATTATATCGTCTTTTAAAATTTTAGGAAGAGGTTTTTTTAGAATATTCAAAAGCGAGAATGATAATAAATTCACCCTAACATCATTGTATTTGTATGCTTTACCGGGTTCTGGGATTTGTTGGATTTTTAACTCTTCAAGACTTAAATTTCTTGGAGGTCTATCAGCCCAGTCAAAAGTTTCAAATAGATTACCTTTCCATTGAGAGGATTGATTTAAAAGATGATGCCATGTAATTTGTCTATTATGATTGGATGAAAACTTCCCATCTTGGATATAATCTTTAAGCTTATCATTTAGTTTAAACAAACCCTTTTGATAAGCAAGTCCTGCAATTGTGGACAGATAGCTTTTAGTAACACTAAAAGTCATGTCTACTCTGTTGACATCACCCCATTTCCCAATAATATAACCGTCTTTAATAATAAGCCCATTTGGATCTTGTCTTGATTTAGTAGGGCCTTTAATTTCAAACCCTGGTTCGTAGCCAAAAGCCATTCGGATAGCTTTTTTTAAATTTCGATCAACTTTATTCTCATTATTGACTGCAAATTCAATTGCCTCCTTAATTTTTTCATTATCAAGACCTAAAACGACTGGATCTTTTTCTTCCCATTTACCATCAGGATAATATAATTTCTGAGCATCTATTGAAACGGTAAGAAAAACAAAAAGAACTGAAAATAACTTTAATTTATTCATACTAGATTTATCTTTTTCATTATTTTTATTCAATCCAAATAAAAATTAATTTAATATGCTAAAACAAATTTTTTGTTTATTAACCCTGCTAACATTTTTTTCGATAAATAGCCAATCTAAGAAAAATAAAGATAAGCAATCTATCAAAGAGATGTGCGGTTGTTTTGAAATTCGATTTGATTTTGCAGAAACATTCATACCTAATTATAACGAAGATTATACTCCATCAAAAAATTATAGCACTGGAGGCTTAGAATGGGCACAGTTGGTAATGGAGGATAAAAACAATGTTTCAATTCAACATATTTTAATCACGGGGGATGAAGACAATCCATATATAGTAAAGCATTGGAGGCAAGATTGGATCTATGAAAATACAGATTTTTATGTCTATGATCACGATAATAAATGGACCTACATAAAGAAAGACAAAAGGGAAGTTAAAGGGCAATGGACTCAGAAAGTTTTTCAGGTTGATGATAGTCCAAGATATGAGGGGACTGCTTCCTGGGTTCATGTAGATGGTAAAAGTTATTGGGAAAACACTACTTCTGCACCATTACCAAGACGTGAGTATTCAAAGAGGAAAGATTATAATGTCACAATCAGAGGAAATAGACAAGAAATAACTAAAAGTGGTTGGATTCACGATCAAAACAATAAAAAAGTTGTGAGAAAAAACGGAAAACCGGATATGATATTGGCATTTGAAAAAGGGTTTAACAATTATGTAAAAGTTGAAGATGAAAAATGTAAAGCGGCATCCGATTGGTGGTTTAAGAACAAATCCAAATGGGAAATTGTAAGAAATAAATGGTCAGAAGTATATGCAAGAAATAAAAATCTTAGTTTAAAAAGAACAGTCAGCAATACACCTCTATTCATGAAGCTCTTTTCTGAAGACTTAAAAGGAGCTGACAAAATCAATAAAACAATTGAATCTTTTGTTAACGATTAATTTTTTTAACTTTAATAAAAAGAGGACAACTTTGGTAAATACTTTTAAATAAACATTCGTGTTTTTAGTATAGTGATTCTGAAAACATTTTAAAACAGATTCATGCCCCATGAATCCGTTTAAAACACTAAATTTGCGCCCCCTAAAGTTGAGACAGGGTTAGTATTAATTAATAATCTTTCATTTTTGGATCAAACAAAAACGAATAACAGCATCCCTCAAAACCAATAAAAGACATATGAGTTTTATTAACAAGTTTCCCCTAAAATGGTAGGAGTAAAAAGAAAAAATTATCCCTCAAGAAAAAAAAATAAAGCACAAAGGGAACGAGCTATAGAATACCATTCAAAAGAAAATAAGAGTTCATCTACCGGAAGAAAAAAAACATCAGACCATGGGGAGAAAAAAAACTCAAGGTCGAAAACTAGAAAAAGTTTTGATCAGGGACACAAAAATAGAAATCTAAAATCAAGAAACAGATCAGGAGGTAGCAGGTTTAAAAAATCTGATTTGGAGCCCAGTATGATGGTTAACACTACTATCAAAATAAAAGATGATAAAAAGTGTTTTCAACCTCGGGCATTTTATCAACTAGATATTAGTCCAAAACTACAATCCAGAATCAAAAACAAGGGTTATAAAAAAACCACAGAAATTCAGGACAAAACTTTTGAAATCGTATCCCAAGGGGAAAGTATAATTGGTATTGCTAACACTGGCACTGGAAAAACAGGTGCCTTTTTGATTCCTATCATTAACCGACTTATAAATAATAAAAATAAAAATAAGACCATCGTGTTAATCCCGACTAGAGAATTGGCCCAACAAGTAGATCAAGAATTTAAAAGCCTCACTAAAGGACTTAAAATTTTTAGTAGTTGTTTTATCGGTGGGACCAATGTCAATAAAGATATTAATAAACTGAGAAGACTGAATCACGTTATAATTGGAACTCCTGGGAGAATTAATGACATGATCAACCGCCGAGCACTGAAATTACATGATTTTACCAAAGTAGTTTTGGACGAGTTTGATACAATGTTGGACATGGGCTTTATTCAAGAAGTGCAAAAGATAATTAATCAAATGCATAAAAGAAATCAGACTATTCTTTTTTCAGCCACAGAAAACCCAAAACAACAAAACATCATCGATAACTTAGTTAAGCAATACAAAAAAGTGAAAGTGTCTGAAGGAAAGGCAAATACTGACAATATTTATCAAGAGGTTATTAAACCAAAAGATGACAAGGAAAAAAACCAAATGTTGGTTGATCTTTTGAGAAAAAAGGAATTCAAAAAGGTTTTGATTTTTTCTGAAACTAAAAGACAGGTTTCTAAATTGTGTAGAGTTTTAAAGAAGTTTGATTTAAAAGTAGATGAGATTCATGGTGACAAATCTCAGCAATATCGCTCCAAAGCGATTCAAAAATTTAAATTGGGGACTATACAAATAATGGTTGCAACTGATGTGGCCTCTCGAGGTATCGATATTGATAATATTACCCATGTAATCAATTACAGAATTCCCAGTTCCAAAGAAAGTTATATTCACAGAATTGGGCGGACTGGAAGAGCCGGTAAAGAGGGCTATGCTCTTACTTTCATATAGATCATTGAAATTCCAAGCCAAAAACACTAAATCAAATAAAAGTCATATCTTCCTCTATCACACAACCTTTGTATCTCAAAAAAGTAATAGTCTAAACCAAAATTNAACCAAGATAAAGCAGCTTAATTTTTTAAATTGGTATACAAACCAAAATCTAAAACTTATGAGATTAAATTTTCACACAATCTTTGTTATAATTTTAATTATTTCATGTAGTAAAAATGAAAATACTAAGGAGGAAATTAATTGCGAAGGAGAATTTTCAACTAATAATGTACTAACGAATATTGATGAAGAGATNTATAATGACGATGAATCTGTAAATGCTTATAGTAGATATTCATGGACTTCTGAAGGGACAAATAGNATTTTGTCGGGGAATGGAATCCCTAACCATGAGGTCGGCACTTTTCCAAACACCAATAATCCAAATACTATAAGTGAACAGACAGTAAATGAGATATTCACACTTTGCCCTAGTATTATTTCTGAAAATGGNCTTGAATTAGTAGGCCCAGCATTATCTATTGCTTACGCAATTAATAGTGTAAAATTTGATCCAGCAACTGCTGGGAAGTGCAATGATTTAGGAGAATGTAGTTTAGCACAGGGGCAGGGAAATTGGAATATTGAAGCTCTTGGGCATGAAACATTTGATTTTGGAGACGACATGAATCATGCACATGTTCAGCCAAATGGCACATATCATTATCATGGTATGCCTGAATTACTAATGGAATTTTTGGGAAGCAATCAAGGAATAACTCTCGTTGGGTGGGCGTCAGATGGGTTCCCAGTTTATGCAAGATATGGCTACTCTANTGCTAATGATTCAACAACTCCAGTGAAAGTTCTTAAGCCAAGTTACCGTTTGAAATCTCAATCCGACACAAATAGACCCAACATTTTAACAAAATTAATAGGTGGNCGAGGAGGAGATACGACCCCAAATACTTCTATTCCACTTGGGGCATTTACTCAAGATTTTGAATATGTTGAAGGNCTTGGAGATCTAGATAGGTGCAATGGNAGATTTGGAGTTACTCCTGAATTTCCTGATGGAATTTACTATTATGTTGTTACAGATGATTTCCCTTTTTTCACTAGGTGTTTAAAAGGAGATACAAGTAGTAATTGATAATAAAGGATTCAATTTATAAGATCGAGAAGCCGCAATAGCTATAAGAGTCTTTTCTTAATCAGTTATTTGGATTATATGGNAAAGAGGAGTGATGTAAGTCAATCTTCAGTGATCCTTTAATTAATTTATATCCAAATGTATATTCTACTTTCGCTTCGTTGCCATCAACGTCAGTGAAAAAATAATTTCCCATGGCTATTGCACGATTTTCTTCAATAATTAAATTAAAATTCTCAAATCTGACTTTAGTCCATGGCTGAATAGCAAAACCCTTATCTTCTTCACAAGCCCGGTCTTCTCCTGCAATAAAATAAGACAATGCCTCAGATTTTGTGGGTCTAAATTGCTTTATAGCACATTTTGTAGGCTTAAATGAAACTGCCCCTAATTCAAAAGCATATAACTTATCAAGAAATTTATTTGTAAAGTCTTCACATTCAGATCTGTCTTCTTTTAATGATCCAATCTTAACTACACCATCGCCCCATGTGTTTTGAGCATTTTCTACTTGTTNTTTTGTAATCATACTTCAAATTTACCGTATTTTTTTATTTTGTAAATAATTGAAATACTTATAATTTTAAATTTTCAAAAATGTATAGAAATGAATAGACTCAAACAAATCTTATTTTGCTTAATACTTTTTTCTTCATCAATTATTTTAGCCCAGGTACTTCCNGTTGATGTAGCCTGGAATGAAGAGGAGACNGGATATTATACACTTAAAGAAAATAATATTGTGCTTGTTAGCACAAAAGGGGAAGAGGATAAAATAATTTTATCTCACCAAGACATTAATAATATTGAGATTGAATCTTTCTTTTTTTCAAAAAGCAAAAGAAAGGTTCTTCTTTTCACAAAATCACTAAAAGTATGGAGATATAAGACAAGAGGAGACTACTGGGTTTATAATTTCGATAAGAAAAAAATAAAAAAAATTGGAGAAAAAATGTCAGGGTCAAGCTTAATGTTTGCTAAGTTTTCTCCTGACGAACAATACGTGGCCTATGTTTCTAAAGAGAAATCAGAAAGTGGAATTAGAAATAGTAGTACTAGNGCTAATATATATATAGAAAATCTTGAAAATAAAAAAGTTAAAAAGTTAACTAGCTCAAATGGAACAAAAAAGCTTATTAATGGAACGTTCGATTGGGTGTATGAAGAAGAATTTAGCTGTAGAGATGGATTTATTTTCAACGAGGATGGAACTAAAATAGCCTTTTGGCAAATTGATGCAAATCAAGTAAGGGATTTTTATATGATAAATAATACAGATTCGATTTACTCTTATAAAATTCCTGTTGAGTATCCNAAAGTTGGAGAGCCTCTTACGCCAGCAAGAATAGGAGTAATTAATTTAATTAATGAAAAAATAACCTGGATGAAAATTCCTGGAGAAGAAAATAAGTTTTATCTGCCAAGAATGACATGGATCCCTGGGAGAGATGATTTAATGATTCAACAGTTAAATAGAAAGCAAAATCATAGTAAAATTTATATTGCTAATTCAGATANTGGNGTGAGTAAATTGCTGATGGAAGAAAAAGATGATGCTTGGATTGATGTAAGAAGTGCATGGCCATATCAAACCAAGGCTGGATGGAAATTTATAAATGACGGGAAAGAATTTCTNTATACGACTGAAAAAGATGGATGGGCACATATTTACAGGTATAATATTAAAAAGCAAAGAGAATATCTTGTTACAAAGGGAGAATACGATGTAGTNCAACCGCTCGCTTATGATAAAGCAAATGACNTGGTTTANTTTATAGCATCGCCTGAAAATCCTACGGAGAGATATCTTTATAAGACACGGGCAAATGGGAAAGGNAANCTTGAAAGAGTAACGCCGAGAATTCTAGAAGGGTCTCATAATTATCAAATTAGTACTAAAGCAAATTATGCATTCCATTCTTTTTCAAACTATTTTACAAGGCCAATGCAGGCAGTTATTTCTTTACCTGAGCATAGATTTATAAATCAAGATCACGATATGATAAAGAAATATGATTCAAGTAAGAAGCAAAATCATCCATTAGAATTTTTTGAAATTACAACCGAAGATAATATTACAATGGAGGGATGGATTGTAAAACCAAAGGATCTTGACAAAAACAAAAAATATCCTGTTCTTTTTTATTTCTACAGCGAACCAGCAGGACAGACAGGAGTCAATAGGTATGGNGCAGGTTATAATAGTTTGTACAATGGAAACTTAGGAGAAGATGGATACGTTTATGTAACNTTTGATGGCAGGGGAACTCCATCGCCAAAAGGGAGGGCTTGGAGAAAAGCTATTTATAGAAAAATTGGCAGATTAAATGTAAGAGATATGGCCATGGGAGCAAAGGCAGTTTTTGAAAAATATGATTTTATAGATAAATCAAGAGTCGCAGTTCATGGTTGGAGNGGAGGAGGGACCGCTGCGCTTAATTGTCTTTTTCAGTATCCAGAAATTTTTCATACAGGAATTGCAGTTGCCGCTGTTGCAAATCAGTTAACTTATGATAATATTTATCAGGAAAGATATATGGGTGATCCAAAAGAAAGTTATCAGGATTATATTGACGGATCTCCAATTAAATATGCTAAAAATTTTAAAGGAAACCTGCTATATATTCATGGTACAGGAGATGATAATGTACATTACCAAAATGCTGAAATGTTAGCTAATGAGTTAATAAAGCATAAAAAAATATTCTACATGGTCTCATATCCTAACAGATCTCATGGGATTAGAGAAAATGGCGCATATCCCCACGTGAAGCTAATGTTTACTGATTTTTTAAGAAAAAATTGTCCTCCAGGAGGCAGGTGATTATAAGTTTTGATCAATTTAGCAATCCAGATTTGATCGGCATAGCCACTTTTCATTTTACTCTTCAAACCCCATGAGTTAATTTATAAATCGGGAATATAAATTATTTTAATACAGGGACGACTGTTATTTGTATCTTGCAAATTATTAACCATAATTAATTAAAAATGAAAAAATTAATTCTAACTCTATTTTTATTTAGTGGATTTTTTGCAAACTCTCAGTATTGCACATTTTTTGATTTTGAAGCTAAAGAACCGGAAATGGTAGTTTCAACTTTAAAAGGGATGATGGAAACAGGATGGGGCAAAAACATTCAAGGAACTAAATCTCTTTTTGCATATCAATTTAACGGAACAAATAAAGCAACTCATTCTGTTCAATTTTGTTTCCCAGATGAAAAAGCTTTTGCTGCTTTTTTTAGTACTTGGGTAATGTCTGTTGACGCCCAGCTATTTGGTGAAAAACTTGCTAAGTTTTCTGAGCCGGTTTCACAAGCATTAAATACTCCAGTTTGGTATAAAAACGATTGGGCAAATGATAACGCCTTCATGTTATATCAAATGGAAGTTACTGACCCAGCAGCATATTTAAAGGAGTTTAAAAGTTTCTCACAGAAAATGGCAAAAAAGCTTGGTTTCGAAAAGAATTCTTATGGATTAGCTTACCCTATAGTTGGGAAAACAGCTGAATTCTCCCACTTTGTTTGGATAGGTTCTCCTAGTATAGAAGAAGCATTGACAAGGACAAAGCAAATGTTTGCGGATCCTTTGTTTGCAGAGTTTTCAAAAAATGTTTCAGGGATAAGAAAAGTTGTTAATACGACTCTCTCTGTCCGTGTGATGGATTTTTAAGATCTATGAATTAAAGGAAAATATAAACCCTCCACTAGGAGGGTTTTTTAGTCTATTCTTTTAAAAAANTTAATAACTAATTCCAATTAATGGTTTTAAGTGATTCATACATCAGTTTAATTTCAGCCTCTGAATANATATANCCTCTTTCGTTTTCAAAGGAAAAAGATACTTCCCCATTATCTGCCACAAAGTAAAAATGATATTCAAATTCTTTCATGCTCCCGTCTTCATTCCAAATAGCNCCCCAAAATTTTGTTCTTACAATGAAACCATTTTCATCCTCATGAGTAAATCCTCTGAAATTTGAATTAAGTGAGCCTCCTTCTTCCCATGACTCTTTAAATTCCTTGATTAAAACTTCTTTGCTTTTCCATTCTCTGTAGGGAGGTGGAGTTTCTTCACTAATATTAATGCTAAAGTTTTTTTCCTTATCATCTTCATTTTCTCTTAGAGTAATTCGCGTATCCCATGTTTCATTACTTATGAGTCGGGTTCCCTTAGGAACAACCATACTAAAAGGGAGGCATAAGCGGATTTGATAACCATCGGAATCGTATTCAGAACCACAGAACTGACTTAAATCTAATGTCATATCTAATGATGGCAATTCTTGACCATAAAAGCCTTTATTTTCCTGAGTATTCCCCCAGGACAGAATTAAACAGCTAATTATTAAACAGATACATTTTTTCATGAGTACAATATTGAGGGAATTAAATATACAAAAAAGTGAAATTTTATTATTTTAGTTGTAATATTGATTATAAAAAAAAAGATTATGTCTAAAAAAATAAAAGTTTTTACTCTAATAGCATTTTTGATGGTTTCCTGTTCAAAAGATGTTACTGATGATTTACAATCACAGATAACACAACTAGAGCAAACCATTCAAACATTGCAAGCGAATATAACTACGTTAGAGGGGCAAATAAATTCAGCAAGTAATGCNAACACAAGCCTTTCNCAACAACTATCAGCAGCNCAAACTGCTCTAAANAATGCAACTGCTCTTATTGCTGCTGCAAACGTTGANATTGATGCACTTGAAGCTAGTTTAGCTTTTGCNCAAGAAGCNCTTGAAGGNATAGATTACAGNGCAACNCAAGGATTTACTTCTGTAGGGAATGTTGCTGACCAAACACCAACNCAGGCCAAAAAGACTATTTATGGCCGTTGGAATATAGGGGGAGCATCTAAATCTTCATGCTCATATGATTTTCTTGAATGGAATGATGATACATATATTCTCTCGTTGAATACGCCTGATGGGACAGCTACAGTTTTTGGCCCCTATGCTCTTAATGAAGCTGCAGATGGTACTGTCGAGAGCGTTGATTTAGATTTTGACGCAGGGACATCTATGGTTCGAATAGCTAGAATTACAAATATTGTTGTAACAGAAACTGCAGGAACCATTAATGCAACATTTGATATTGAGTTAACATTACCAGAAGCACTTGAAGTTTGTCAAGCTTCATTACCTGGGAGTGTTACTTGTGAAAAAGAAGAGCCTATGGATGAAGCAACCAGTTCATCTGCAATTAGTAATCATGCAAAACTAATTGGTAAATGGGAGTTAACAGATTNCTCTAGTAGTGATGGGGAGACCATAGATAGTATTAAAAATGGTTGTGATGATAGTGATGGAGACGGAACAGTTGACGGCACCGGAGACGGTAGTGAGTGTATCCCAGCAGATAGACTTTTTGTTACTTTCTCTGATTTTGGAACGTATTCAGTTGTAGCAATTGCTGCAGACGGAGCGGTTATTAATGTTGAAGTTTCAGCTTGGGATTGGGCTAATGCTAGCCAAACTAGAATGAAAGTTTTCTTCTCAGGAGATGATACTGATGAAACTGATTTTGGACTTTATGATNTTGTAACACTTACTGAAACAGATTTACAAGTTACAGGAAGTTATACGGATTCATATACAGTGCAAAATGCGGATGGCACTTATACTGAAGTTTCAGAAGAGATAACTGAAACTCTAACTTTTGCAAGAGTAGATGATGAGTAATTAAGTAAGCTCTTGAAAGTTTAATTATAAAAACCCCTTGTTTTATTAAGGGGTTTTTTAATTTATTAATTATTTGATTTTAATTAAATTTGAGTGTGGAAATTATAATAGGGGTTTTAAGTTTTTTATTACTGGGTCTTCTCTATCTTGTTTACAATCTAAGAAACAATTCAAATTCGTCTTCTGCTAGCGACCTGATGAAGTTTTCTGAATCTCTAATATCTCAAATTCAGGATATAAGAAAAGAAATGGATACAAATTCAAAAGAGAGTAGGATTGAAATGGAATCAAGATTGAAAGAAATAAATAAACAAATGAATGACTTTCATAAAACCTCAGCCACTAATATGACCCATCAATTTAAGGAATCAAATAAGGTGATTAAGGATGTAACTGGAGAGTTAGAAAAAATAAAGGGGACTAATGAGCAGGTTCTTGGTTTTGCAAATCAAATGAAAACGTTAGAAAAAATACTTAGCAATCAAAAACAAAGAGGTGTTTTGGGAGAGATTCAATTAGAAAATCTTTTATCTAATGTTCTGCCTCCGGAGCTTTTTAAAATGCAATATTCGTTTAGCAATTCTGAAACTGTTGATGCAATTGTCAGGGTCGGAGAATATATTATACCTGTAGATGCTAAGTTTTCTTTAGATAACTATAATAAGATGATAGAATCTAGCGATAAAGAAGAATTATCAGATTTAGAAAAGAAATTTAAATCAGACATCAAAAACAGAATTGATGAAACAGCAAAATATATTAGGCCAAATGAAGGAACGGTTGATTATGCTTATATGTTTATCCCCGCTGACGGCCTGTATCAGGACCTGTTGAATAGTAGAGTTGGAACCCTAAAAATCAATCAAAGAGATTTGGTTTCATATGCTTTTACAAAAAAAGTTATGATTGTTTCTCCAATGAGTTTATTCCCAATGCTTCAGGTCACTGTAAAAGCTCTGCATAATCTTAAAGTTGAGGACTCTATTAATGATATATTAAAGAATGTTGAGAAACTATCGACTCATCTAAATGCATATAAAATCTATCATGAAAAACTGGGGAATACTCTTGGGACTGCAGTAAACCATTACAACGATAGCTTAAAAGAATTTAAAAAAATAGATAAAGACGTAATAAAAATTTCATCTGGGGAATCACAAATAGAAGTTGAAGCAGAGGCTTTAGAAAGACCTGGAGTAGAATAAAAAAATAGACTTATGAAAAAATATATCAATAAAACCCTGATTTTTCTTTTGATAGTTATGATCGGATGTAAAAATCAAGAAAAGAAAAAAAACAATCTATCTTCTGATAACAATATTAGCCTTTCTAAGTTGGAAGGATCTCCTATTTATGACAAGGCAAGTTTATTTATAGATGAGAATAATTTAAAAATTAATTCAAATGGAGAAGTTAATTTTGATTTTAATGTAGAAAATTATGAATTGGGAGCTCAGACAAGTAATGCTAAAGAAAATGGTTTGGCTAATTCTGGGAAAGGGCAACACATTCATTTTATTTTAAACAATGGCCCATACTCTGCCCACTATGAATCTAATTTTGATAAAACTCTTGACCCTGGGAATAATGTAATCTTATCTTTTCTTTCTCGGTCCTACCATGAGTCGCTAAAAAATNCNGAGGCATTTTCACTGATTCAACTAAATACTAAAGAACAAGAAGAAGATTCAATTGANTTATCANCNCCACTTATNTTTTATAGTNGNCCTAAGGGAACATACNAAGGNGATGACACAAAGAAACTACTCCTNGATTTTTATTTGATTAATACAGAAATTTCTCCTGATGGGAATAAAGTCAGAGCAACGATTAATGGGAAAGANTTTTTAATTGATGANTGGGTACCGCATTATATTGAAGGACTCCCCNTGGGAGAAGTCATTATAAAATTAGAGCTACTAGACAACGCTGGCAATTTGATTAAAGCTCCTTTCAATCCTGTAGAGAGAAAAGTAATTCTAAAATAGAAATGTTTAATTTATTTAAGTGAACTTTCAATGTCAGATTTTAGATTTCTGACGGCTTGTTTCCACTTGAAAACACTTACTTCATCATTGGGGAATTTATTATTGGCCTTTTGAACTTCANTTTCAATTTGATCTGACCATTCTGACAAGAGAGAATTTATTTTAGTTAGGTTGAAATATTGTTGTTTGAATATAAGATCTAATTCATCATATCTGTCTTTATAGATTGAGTAGCTTCCAATAATTTTATCACATGCCGCAGATCTTTGTTTTATTTGAAGAGGACCATATCTAAAACCACTACAGTTTGAACTTGTTTCATTCCATTGGTCTTTAATTGGCGTAACTGGATTTCTATCAGAGGCNATATTTTCAAAAGCATTGTCAAGATCCCAAGGAATCAATTGCACCTTATCATTGTTTGGATCTTCATACCAATAATAGTTATGGTTTGAGTAAGTATCATCCTCATCATTATACCAATGCAAGAATCCATCATCATGGGCTATTCTCCTGTCTACTAGAATCGTTTTCAAAAAAAGATCCTTATCTATCCAACTGTTTATGAGTGCATTTAAGTCTGTTTCAGAGACATTTTCAACCTCACTTCCGAATTTTAATATTTTGGACACATCAGCCATTTCTTCATTTGTTTTAAGACCCTTTTTAAAATATGATTCTGAGTTGACCCCACCCATGTTATTAATAGGCCAAACTTCTTTATATAGATTGCCATCGCCATCTTCAAAATGTTTATTTGTGAAGGGGCCATCAATGTTTTCTGTATTAGCAAATAAGCCATTAAATTCACCATTTATATATAAAACTGCATGATTAGATCTTGGAGCAGTTACTCCAAAACTTCTAAACATCCAATATCCCAATCTCTCGTGCATTTTAGAATCATCTANATTTTGCGAATGAAATTGAAGTTTTTTTAATCCGTAAAAAGTTTCATCTCCTGACAACCAGTTAATTTTTATTTTCATTGAAAGTTTTGGGCAAGTTTTAAAACCACTTGGATTCGTCCAATCTGAACTAGAGAGGCATCCAACCCAAGCGCCAATAGATCCTTTATATCTTATTCCAACTTTTTTAATGACCCTATTTTCAAAAACAAGAGATCCTTCAACATATTTTTCATCTGCAGGAGCAGAATCAATTTTATCAAGATTTAGTTCTGAAAGGTAAAGGTCAAATCTGTGTAATTTATTTTGATCGTAGATGTAATCAGAGGAATGTGAGGATTCTTGAGAATATTCTTCAAAGGACTCTAAAATTTCATCTATCCCCAGAGAATTTTCAGAGGAATTGTTTTTAGAACATGCAAAAAAAACGAATAGCAAAATAATATTAATTCTCAATCCTTTACCTTTTATTANTTTATCAGATCTTTTCAATGGAAAAGAAACCAAAATAAAACATTTATATTTATCTAAAATTAAAATTATTTTAAAAAGTAGGGGTTTAATTTTTGAAATGGGTGTATATACAAAAACTTAAAATTTATTTAANATGAAAACTTTAAACGTATTTAAATCGAANCTTTTAAAAGGCCTTTTTGTTTTAGCATTGATTCTATATTCTTGCAACAAAGATATTGATGGCTTTGATATTTTAGATAAAATGTCTGATGATGCGCTAATAGAAGCAATTGCGAAATCATCTGAGAAACAAGAGATTGATTACAACCAATTGCCCTNGTCTGCAAAGAATATAATTAATGAAGATTATGAAACAATGATAGCAGAGATTTCTTTTAAGGTTGAAGATTTAGGATACGAGGTAACAATGATTGATTATACCCCTTTATATGTTGCAGATAAAAATGAGGTTTATTTTAATAAAAACGGACGAGAATTGGTCGCAGAGGATAAAAAATCAGAGAAGGGAAAAAGGAAAAAGAAAAAGAATCCCTTCAAGTTTGTTTTTCCAGTAAGTTTTGAGATGCCAGATGGATCAACAATTACTGCAAATGATAAGGATCAGCTAAAGTCTTCAATCAAAGCATGGCATGATGAAAATCCTGATTCAAAAGAGAAGCCAAAATTAGTTTATCCTGTAGATCTTGCATTTAGGGANGGGAAAATAGTTACAGTTAACAGTGAGGAAGAGATGAAAGAACTAAGAAAAAAAATAAAAGAAAGACAGCGAAGCAANAAACCCTTCAAGTTTGTTTTCCCCATTAGTTACTCAATGCCAGATGGATCAATAATTACTGCCAATGATAGGGAGGGGTTAAAGTCTTTAATTAAAGCTTGGTATGATGAAAATCCTGATTCAAAAGANAAGCCAAAATTAGTTTATCCTNTAGATCTTGATTTTGGAGANGGTAAAATAGTTACAGTTAACAGNGAAGAGGAGATGAAAGAGATAAAAGAAAAATTGAGAGAAAGAGCTTCTCAGGGGCAATCAAATAATGGACCTAAAGGGAGATAATGTTAAATCTTTATTTGGTTTGAAATGTCACTCCTTCAAAATATTTTGAAGGAGTGATTTATAAAATTAAGTTTTGAAGGAAAGTGAATTTAAAAATCTTTATGACAAATATTTTGACAGCATCAGAAGGTATATTTATTATAGGTCTTCAGATGAAGCTTTGGCAACAGATGTTGCTCAAAACTGTTTTCTAAAGCTATGGGAAAAAAAAGATTTTTTATATAAAAAAAATATCAAAGCGCTATTATATAAAATGGCAACAGATGAGTTTATTAATCATTGGAGAAAGCAAAAAAGAGAAAGAGAATTTGCTAATGAACATTTTGAAATAAAATCTAATGAAGCTGAAAATGAAAATGAAGAAATAATTAAGTATAGAAAAAAAATGCAATTAATTTTGTCGGGATTAGGGGAAAGGCAAAGAAGCGTATTTTTAATGAATAAAATGGATGGCCTGACAATATCAGAAATAGCAAATTATTTAGGCCTTAGTGTCAAGGCTGTAGAAAAAAGGATGACTCAGGCTTGGAAATATATTAAATTAGAGGCAGGCAATAAATAGATTAACATGGATGATAACAAAATGAACAAATTTTTAAAAAAAGGAGACATTAAATTTTCTAAAAGCAAGGATCAAATTTGGAAGGAAGTCTTTTCAAAGAAAATGACATCAAATAAACAAGAAAGTAAAATATTTTCTTTGCATAGTTTTTTCCCACAAAAAAGAATTAGCTATGCTGTTGCCGCAACTGTTTTAGTTTTGCTTGGGGTTACATACTTTAATTATCAGGACAACTCATTAGTGTCTGAGCAGGCTGAAGTTGTTTATAAAATATCAAAAGAAGAGTTTGCTGAAATTGAATCTTCTACCATGTTTGAATCTTTATTCATAGAAGATCAAGAAGTCGACTATTTTTTTAACATGCATGTTGCAAATCAAATTGTAGATGAATAAATATAAAAAGATTAAAGAATAAGCTAATGAGAAAAATATTATTATATATCCTTTTTTCAAGCATTATTTCTTTTGCTTATTCTCAGGAAAGGCAAATTTCTCCTCAAGCAGGAATAGAAGCAAGGATTTTCCCTACAATGAAGACTTTATCAAAGGAACAAAAAAATCAAATTACCTCTGAATTGGATAATATAAAAAGATCTAGAGAATTATTTAGAGGGACTCTTTCAAAAAAACAATTAGATATTTTAAAAAACAATTCGCTCTCCTCTCTAAAAAAAAGAGAGATGTTAATAAAAACATTTACTCCGTCCCAGAGAGATATTCTTAACAAAGCAGATGTTAGGGTGAAAAATCTTATCCATAACGTAAAATCAAATTTTTCTGATAAGCAGCGAAAGGAACTAAATGATTTAAAAAGGAAGTATTCAAAGATAAGACAAGGAGACCCACGAGGCAGTCGTCTTAAAGCTGGAGAAATGGAAAGAAGGAAAAAAAGACCTTTGCCAAAAAATAATCGTGGGAATCGTTAAGCATTATTTCAAAGCAGCAATTAAAATTATATTTTAGCAGCTTCAAATAAGCTTTTATTGAAAAATTTTGTTTCTCTCATTTTATTGATATCCTACACCAGCTTTTCTCAAGAAAATAAATTATCAGAAGAAGCCGAAGAGATAATAGATGAATTATTTTATGGCGATCTACTTGAAAAAACAAAGACAAATTTTATTTATTCAAGCCTAAATTATAACAGCAACACATTTTTTTCTGGCAGGGAAACATCAGTAGAGCAATTTAATTTTTCTCCTCAGATAACATATCTTAATACAAAAGGGTTTTTTGCCACTTTAACAGGGATTTATTTGAGTGAGTTAATTCCTTCATGGGATTTAACTGCTCTTTCGATGGGATATTATTTCAACATTGAAAACCTAAGTGAAAAGATAAATTTCAACACTAGTTATAGTAGATATTTTTATTCAGAGAATTCAGATAATTTTGTCAATTCACTAATTCTTGGTGGGAGTTATTTTTCAAATGACGAAAACTTTTTTTTAAATATTAACTCAAATTATTTTTTTGGCGGAGAATCTTTTTTTCAATTTGATATGAATGCCTTGTATTCTTTTAACATAATTGGTGAGTCTAATAAAGATGATTATATAGATGGGACAGCTGAATTAATTGGGAAAAGAGCTTATCTAGGAGAACAATTTAGTCTNAAGTTTAATCCAAGGATAAGTTTTATTTTAAGCGAGGAGAATATAAATCCTGAATATTACTTTTATGAGGAATTTTTGGAGTCGGAACAAACACGATTTGGACTTATAAATACNCAATTTAGATTTCCTATCTATATGGAGATAAATAGACTTAGTGCTGAAGTATCATATAGTATTAATTTTCCAAGAGATATTCTAAAAAAAGAAACACTATCTTCTACAGGGTTTTATAGTTTAACAATAGGATACCTGTTTTCTTTTTAGCACTATAGAGATCAATTATTCTTCCACTTGATATATACATAAAGAGGAATTCCTAATAGAAGGAGTATAAAACCGTAGAAAACACTTTCTTTTCCAGATCCATAAATAGCCCAGATACTAAATAAAAAACCCAGTACTGAAATAATAATATTTTTAATAAGTTTTCCATTTTTAAAATTATTCAAAGAAATCAGAGAAAAGGAAGCGGCTGTGAAAAGATATGGGACAAGACAAATAAATGTAGATAAAAGAATAAGAAACTCAAACTGATTTACCAAAGAATCATTGTAATTCATTAGCATTACAAAAGAGGTTAAAACACTACCTATTATTAATCCTAAAATAGGGACACCTTTGCTATTTTGTTTTCCAAAGACTTCTGGAAAT
This sequence comes from Flavobacteriaceae bacterium, assembly GCA_002702405.1. Next base: position 29,449 of record NZZH01000004.1, read on the forward strand.
AATTTGTCCTTTGAAGCAGCCAATGGCATTTGTCCTGTCATTAAAATCCATCCATTTAATGCTCCTATTCCTGCTATTATAGTACCTAAACCTACAAAAGAAGCCATATATTTACCTCCCATCTTTTCTGCGGCATCAACAAATGGAGCTGGAGAATTTTGCATGATTTCTAATGGCAAAACACCAAATAAAATAGCCGTTCCAGAAAAATAAACTAATACACAAATTAATGTACCTATCATTGTAGCTTTAGGAATATTTTTTTTTGGATTCTTAACATTTTCAGCTGGAATTGATGCAGATTCAATTCCTAAAAAAGCATATAATGTCAAACTGGCTACAATTGGAATAATACTAATATCAGAATTATTTGTAAGATTAAATTTCGGGAAAATTGATATATCAAAAAAGAATATCCCTAAAACGATGACAATCAATATAGATAAGAGTTTTAAAAGTGTAGTTATCATCTGAAAAATTACAGAGTCCTTTATACCTCTTGTATTAATGTATGTTAAAATCCAAATAATAGAAATTCCATATGTTACTGAAAAAATTGGATTATTTGTTATGGATGGGAAAAAAAATCCAGATGCTCCTATTACTGAAATAACAATTGCACCGTTCCCAATCCATGTACAAACCCAGTATCCCCAGGCAACTAAAAATCCAATAAAATCGCCAAATCCATTTTTAGAATAAACATATGGCCCTCCACTTTTATCTGATATAATTTTACTTAAACCACTGAAAATAATAGCTAAAATAATTGCCCCCAAAGCTGAAATCATCCATCCAATTAAACCAATTGACCCATATTTTGATAGTGCTGCAGGGAGAACAAATACCCCAGCTCCTATCATATTCCCAACAACTAGCGAAGTGGCAGGAATTAGACCAATTTTTTGATGTGATGACTTCATTTTTTTCTTAAGACAAATAATTGTTTAAATTTAGTTCTATTATCATCAAAAGAATATTAAAATGGATTATAATTTTAAGGTAGATAAGGATATCAAAAAAGCTGAGACCTTACCCTCAAAATTTTATATGGACGAATCAATTTTTGACCTTGTAAAGAGGAAAATCTTTTCAAAATCTTGGCAGTGGATCGGTCATGAGAATCTTGTTAAAGAACCAAATTCAATTTACCCTATTAGCTTAATGAATAATTTTTTAGATGAGCCTATTTTAGTTACTAAAGATAATAATGGAATTATTTCTTGTCTTTCTAATGTTTGTACGCATAGAGGGAATTTACTTGCTTTAACTTCTACCAAGACAAAAAAACTCGTATGTATGTATCATGGGAGGAGATTTAATTTAAATGGAGACTTCGAATTTATGCCAGAGTTTGAAGAAGCGAAAAATTTCCCTAGAGAGTGTGATAATTTATTCAATTTCCCAATAGAAAAATGGGGGCCATTTTTATTCATGGGTATCGATCCTAAGTATGACATAAAAAAAGTTATTGAAAAAATTAATAATCGAGTAGGATTTCTTCCATTAAATGAGTTTTCACTTAGGAAAGATCTTGGGAAGGATTATACGGTTAATGCTAATTGGGCTTTATATTGTGACAACTATCTAGAAGGATTTCATATTCCTTTTGTGCATGAAGATCTCAATAAAGAATTAGATTATGGAGATTATGACACTGAAATTTATGATTATTTTAATGTACAGGTAGGATATACAAATGATTCTTCAATTGCGTTTGATTTCCCAAAAGATCATGTAGATTATGGNAAAAAAATAGCAGCATATTATTTTTGGGTTTTTCCAAACATGATGTTTAATTTTTATCCTTGGGGGCTTTCTATAAATATAGTTGAGCCAATTGCTGTAAATAAAACTAAAGTATCTTTTATTCCATATGTATATGATTCTAATAAATTGGATTCGGGCGCTGGAAGTATTCTTGATAAAGTAGAAAAAGAAGATGAATTTGTTGTTCAAAATGTCCAAAGAGGCATGCGTTCTAAATACTATGAGACTGGAAGATTTTCTCCTACAAGAGAAAAGGGTGTTCATCATTTTCATCTCTTGATTTCAGATTTTTTAAATAAGTAAAAAATGGATAGCAAAAAAGTTGTAATTTTTAGAAAATCAAAAGGGCAAATAGTTGTTCAGGGAGATGTCAAATTAACTAATGAAGAAGGAATAGATATTGTGCATGGTAGTAAATTTACTCTTTGTGGTTGTTCAAAATCAAAAAAATTACCCTTTTGTGATGGTTCTCATAAAGAAGAAGTTTAAGNCGGCATGGTTTTTGCCTTTTTTATTATAAATAGGCTTAATNATGAAAAAAATATTATTTATTGTTTTTCTTTGCTCAAGCATCGCTTATTCTCAAAAAATGTATTCTGTTGATTATTCATCTCAAGCCGATGTTAAGGTATATGTTGCTGATTATTCATCTCAAGCAGATCTCAAAGTTTATAAGGTTGATTATTCATCACAGGTGAGAGGNAATGAAGGATTATGGTTTTTTGTCGATTATTCCTCTCAGGCAGACAAAAAAATTTATTTTGTTGAATACTCATCTCAAGCAGATTTGAAAATTTATTTTGTTGAATATCGTTCTCAGGCTGGTTGGAGAAATAATTCCAAAAAGTATCTTTTATATTAATTGCGCAAAAATTTGATCAACTATTTTTTAGATGAAACATTGTAGGAGTATAAACTTTTACCAGATCTTTCGTAGACGTTTTTAAGTTTGTTTTTCGTCTCAAGCATAATGCTATCAATTTTATTTTCTTTAATAATAATAAAAAACGAATTATTATCTTCTATTAAATTTTCTAATTCCTCAAAATCTATTTTTTTCATTTTCCCTTTTGAATAGAACTGGGAAGAATAACTTTTAACTTTTAATGAATATATTGGGGCAAAATGATTATTTGCTTCTTCAATAAGGGCTTTATCAGATTTACTTTCAACAAGCTCCCTTATATCTTTAAAAGAATAGCTTATTAAGATTAAAATGGGAATAAAAATTGAAATCCCTAATTGAAATCTTTTAAATTTTAAATTCCTCCAATAGTGACATACTAATAAAGTTAGAGGAACCATAACTGGCAGGATATAAGTGTGGATAAGGCTTTTCGAGATTGTAAAGAAGAGAGGAGTCCAAAGCAGCCAAGACCATAGAAAAAATTCCCATTTGTTATCCCAAATAGATGTAAAATTTTTTATTAATTTTTTAAGTAAAGAAAAAACCCATGGAATTGTTCCAAGTATTAAAAAAACCCATATAATTCCATAAGGTTGTTGTTTAGGGAATCCATATTTATCTCCAGCCCAAGAAGAATCAATAAACCTTAGAAAATGTTCTCCAACTATAAAATAATTTGTAAATCCGGGAGATTTTTTTTCTATCAAAAAATACCAAGGTAGCGCAAGGAGAAGACCAAAAATCCATGAAATTCTAAAAAGTTTTNTNATTGGNAACNTAAATCTTAATCCCCATAAAAATAATGGAGGGAATGTTAGAACTATTGAAATAGGACCTTTTGAGAGTAGCCCCATCGCTATGCCAACTATAAATAAAGATTCCCATATGAGAGATCTTTTTTCTGAAATTTTCCAGAAAGAGATCATAATTAGCATTATTGAAAATGAGAGCGAAACGTCAGTTGAAACNACACCTGCGTGGAGAAAAAATTCTGGTAAAGAAAAAAGAATTAAACAAGGAAGAAAAAAAGGGAGTTTTTTATTAGCAATATATTTAGAAATAAAAAAAGCCATTAATAAACTTAAAATAAGGGAAGGGAGCCTAACGAAAAATTCATTTTCACCAAATATAGATATAGAGATTGCAGAGAGCCAAGTTGACAACGGAGGTTTNGCCCAAAAAGGAANTCCATAATCTATTTGTGGAACAATCCAATTNCCNGTTTCACTCATTANTCTCGCTATTTCACTGTATCTAGCTTCTGTTTTGTCTGTAAGGGGGATTATAAAATTGAAAAANNNTCTTATAATTACNAATAAGAAAAAAAAGGTTAAGTATAAATGGTTTTTTTTCACCGATTGTATTTTTTTGAAATTTTGTATAAATCAATCCATAGTTTAAAAAAGTAGGTCATTTTCACCCGTGAATCGCTTGTATCTATCCAATTTGATAGGGGAATTTCTCGAACATGGNTTTTTAAATTTTCTCTTCCGTATATTGAAATTACTCTAAAAAATAGTTCAACATCAAATAACCATTTGGAGATAAAAGGAGTATTAAAAATTTTTTTTGAAAGTTCAGAGGAGAAAATTTTACAACCACACTGTGTGTCNTAAACAGCAACACCTAAAATTTTAGATATAAAAGTCGCTATTATTCTTCCGAAAAAAAAACGGTGCCATTTGCGTTTTATATTATTATCGATTTTTAAGATTCTCGATCCAAAAACAAAAGTTATTTTTTCTTTAACTNGTTTTGATAGTGAAATGCATTCGTTTATATCTGTTGATAGGTCAGCATCTAAAAAGGCAATTTTTTTGAAATTATTTTTTGATGAATGTAAAAACCCCTTTCTAACAGCTTCTGCTTTCCCATAATTTTTATCAAGCTTTAATACTTCTACTTGAGAAGGGAATTTTTTTTCTAATCTTTTAAGTTCTTTTTGAGTCTCATCAGTAGACCCGTCATTTACAAAGATAATTGAGACTGATTTNTTTGAAAAAAGACATTTATTATATTCGGAATGTTTAATTCTGTTTGATTCATTGTAGCAAGGAATAACAATAGCTAATTCTTTGATGATTGAAAAGTTTAAATTTTTGACAACACAATTTTAGCTTTGGCTATTCACTCTTTTTAACAATCTTTTCTAGTGTTAGTCCTTGAACTAGAATAGTGAAAAGAACTACTGCATATGTTAGGAAGAGAATAAGAGATTTACCCTCTCCAATAGAATCTGGTAAGTTCAAGGCAAGAGCAATACTCAGTCCACCACGTAACCCACCCCAGGTTATAATTAATGCGGTGTTTTTCTCAAAGCTTTTCTTTAATGAAAGTAATTTAATTGGAATAAAAACCCCTGTCCAGCGGGATAAAACAACTAATAAAATAATGATTATTGAGATAATTATATATATTGGATGGAATGTCTCAAAAACAACAATAATTTCTAACCCTATTAGGATGAATAAAATNGCATTTAATGTTTCNTCGAGTAAATGCCAAAATTTGTATACATAATCGCCCATCGCTCTTTGAACTCCTTCGGCTTTANCATCTATATCTATATTACTATTTAAAAACAGTCCAAGCATTACAACTCCAAGAGGACCTGAAAAATGAAATTTACTTGCCACAACAGATACAAGTAACACCAATGATAGAGTAATTATCACTTCAAGTTCAACGAATTCATTTTCTATATATCTCAAAACTTTCCCCCCAAGATAACCTAAACCACTACCCAATATTATTCCTCCTATTACCTCCGTTGCAAAAAGAATGCTTACGCTCTGNGCAGTAATATTTTCTATTCCNTCAANTTTNACATTTAATAGGGTTAAAAAAATAACAACNCCAATACCATCATTAAATAGAGATTCACCAGCTATTCTTGTTTCAGTTATTGGAGAAAGGTTCATTTTTTTCACCATAGCTAAAACAGCAATTGGGTCTGTGGGGGCAATTAATGCTCCAAAAAGCAAACAATCAACATAGGTAAGACCAAAATCAGAAAGGCCTAAAAAAGATTGTTGAACTAGCCAGTAGGTACCAGTTCCAACTGCAAAGGTTGAGAACACAACTCCGAAACTCGCCAAAAGTATTATTGTAAGTTTATCTTTTAGAAGCTCATGCACATCTATGCTGAGTGCTCCAGCAAAAAGGAGAAATGGTAACATTACGTTAATGAGTAGTAAATCAAAATCAAATTGTTTAGTTAATGAGCTTGCTGCTTCTAGAAATTCTGGAAAGATTAACCCAACAATTAGGACAACAAAAGACAGGGCAATAGCAAGAATCATTAAACCAATTGTTTGGGGTAATTTCAGAAATCTTAAATTGATAACTGAAAAAACCGAGGCTAATAAAAGAAGGACAGTGGAAAGTTCTAATATATCCATAATAGTATTTCTCTACGCTTTGGCTAAATATAGTAAATTAATCTAAAACAAAACTGGCGAAAAATTAATTTTGAGATAATTTATGAATGTATTTACCTATGATATCAAATTCAAGATTTACCTTGCTCCCCTTTATGATATTTTTAAATGTAGTGTTTTCATAGGTATGAGGAATTATAGAAACAGAGAAGCTATTTTTTTTTGAATTGATAACCGTAAGGCTAACTCCATCAACNCCTATCGAACCTTTTTCAACGGTTATATTTTCCTTTACAGGANCATATTCAAAAGAAAAAATCCAACTACCATCTTTTTCTAAAACACTTTTACATTCTCCAATTTGATCAACATGTCCCTGGACAAAATGACCATCCAATCTTGAATTTGCCTTTAGAGATCTTTCAAGATTTATAATATCACCAACTTTTAAGTTNTTTAAAGTTGATTTGATTAGTGATTCTTCAACAGCAGTTACTTGGTGATAAGAATCTGAAAAAGTTACAACAGTGAGACATATTCCGTTATGNGCTATGCTTTGTCCTATTTTTAGGCTATTAGATATTGAACTTTTGATGAAAATATCAAGATTTCCATTCTTTTCCTCAATTTTAATAACTTCCCCAAGAGCTTCTATTATTCCAGTAAACATGAATGAAAATGATTATTTTTAATGCAAAATTATAATAATTTGAGTCAAATTAAAGAACAACAAAAGATTAAAGTAGGAATTTCAATAGGAGATCCCAATGGAATAGGGGTAGAAATTATTTTAAAAATTTTTGAAGACAAAGATATTTTTGATTTTTTCACACCAATTGTCTTCTCATCTATGAAAATTCTTTCAGATCAAAGAAAATACTTTAAACTCAANACAGAGTTTCATTCTGTTGACAAAATAGATCAAATAATTAATCAAAAATTAAACGTAAAAGAGATAATCGATTACAATAATGAAATCTCTTTTGGAGAGCCATCAAAAATTTCNGGAGCAATTGCCCTAAATTCTTTTAGGGAGGGTACAAATTCTTTGAAAAGAGGAGATGTAGATATACTCGTTACAGGACCATTTGATAAAAGTTTTGTAAAAGGAGAAAGTTACAAATTTATAGGGCATACTGAATATTTAAACCAAGAGCTAAATGGAGACGCAATGATGATTATGGTTTCAGATAAAATAAAGGTTGCTTTAGTAACTGAACATATTTCTATAAATAAAGTTTCAAGTAAAATATCAAGAGAAATACTGACAAAAAAAATTATACAATTATCAGAAACTTTAAAAGTTGATTTTGGAATCTCAGATCAAAAAATAGCCGTTTTGGGACTAAATCCCCATGCAGGTGATAAAGGATATATTGGAGATGAAGAAGAAAATATTATAAGACCAGTTGTGAAAGATTTTTTTAATAGAGGGTTAAATATTTCAGGTCCATTTTCTCCAGATGCTTTTTTTGGGAAAAAGCATTATTTAAGATATGACGCTGTTTTATCTATGTATCATGACCAAGGGCTTATCCCATTTAAAATGTTGTCATTTGGAGAGGGAACAAATTTT
>NZZH01000025.1 GCA_002702405.1 Flavobacteriaceae bacterium
TTAATGTCATTATACCTGCAATTTTTTCAATTGTTTGTCCCATTTTAAATTCTGGGTCTACAAAGTTTTTGTAATAATGGAAACTGTCATAATTAGAATGATATAATGTAGTCCCTCCACTTCCTCCAGACATAGATGGAATTCCTAGATGCATGTAAAAAGCTACATGATCTGAACCACCGCCAAGATTTCCAATAGGAGGTTCTTCATTTTGGTTCTCCCCCTTCCAAAAGGAGAATACAGTCTCATCATTGTATGGATATTTTACTTCTTTAGTAGCATCTATAATTAATTTTTTTAAACTTGGAGCAGAAGAAGCCCCAAACTTTTTCCCTGAAACGGCTCCATCAAAATTCAAATAAGCAACTCCTTTGGCAGAAAGATCTTCTCTCATTTGTTCTACCCATTCCGTTGATCCAATTAAACCATGCTCTTCCGCATCCCAGTGGCCAATTAAAACTGATCTTTTTGGTTTATAACCTTTCTTAATTAATTTCCCTAAACTTTCACTTAAACTTAATAACATTGCTGTTCCACTACTTGGGTCAGTTGCGCCGAAGCCCCATGCATCAAGATGACAACCAAGGATAATCCACTCATTTGGATATTTATCGCCTTTTATTGAACCAATCACATTATTAATTCTAACATAATTTCTTTTTTGATCAACTTTTAATCTCACTTTAAGACTAGAACCACCTTCTATTCTATAAGTAAAAGGAAGACCTCCTTGCCAAGAAGAAGGAACAGGTCCTCCTTTCATTTTTTCTAATATTTTTTGAGCTGCTCCATATGAAAGTGGCGTTACTGGAATTTTATGAAGCTCTACATTTTCTGGATTTAATCTTTTAATTTTTTTTCTATTATCTAAAGGCAGAGCTGGCTCAAAAGGNGTTAAAGGATCTCCCGAAAATTTTTGAGTTTTAAGGCTACCTCTTTGAATAGTACTTTCATTGTAATAGGGTCCTTCTGGATATACTAAACCCTTAGTGAACCCACTATCTTTTGGATCAGTATAAATAATTAACCCAATTGCTCCATTTTCTTGAGCAAACTTTGCTTTATAACCTCTAAAATTTCCACCATATCGAGCAATAACAATTTTATCTTTTATACTTACGCCAAGAGTGTTTAATTTTTCAAAATCTTCTTTTCTTCCATAATTGGCATAAACTATTTCAGCAGTTACATCTCCACTTCCTGAATAAGCATTCCAACCTTTCCATAATCCTGGATCATTTGAATAAGGGTCTTCTTTTAAAATATCTTCTTGTTGATTTAAAGGTTCTCTTGATGGAAGAACTATTTCCACTAATGATTTACCTGGCTTTTTACTCATATAAACATCATAAGGATAAAGTTTAGCCTCTAAACCTGCATTAGACATAGTTTTTTTAATATAGTTTTGTACTTCTTTGCTAGCTAAACTACCACTAACATGAGGCTTTTTTGTAAGTTCTTTCAAATGAGATTTAAAGGAATCTGGGTTAACTAAATTGAGAAATAATTTTTCAACTTCTTTTTCTTCTATATTATTTTGAGAAAAAAGACAAAAATTTACTATTAATGTTAATAAAATAAAAATTCTCATAGGGCAATTTTAAAAAGTTATATCTTATTTAAAACTATCAAAAATTTATTGCTAAATAAAATAATTATAATAAAAAGATAATACTTAAAATTATTATTACTTTTGAAATCAAAATTCATTTGACATAAAATGGAAAATATTGCACCTATTTTTATTGATGGTAAATGGGAAAAAATTAAAACTGATAATTTTAATAAAGTATACAATCCTGCATCAGAAGAAGTTATTTCGATGACACCTATTTGTGGCAAAAATGAAGTTGAAAGAGCAGTTGAATCTTCATTAAAAGCTTTTAAGGTTTGGTCAAAATTTTCTTATGTAAAAAGGGCTGAAATTTTATTTAATTATCGAGAGCTTATAAAAATTAATAAGGAAAAAATAGCAAAAATAATTTCTCTTGAAAATGGAAAAACTTTACCCGAAGCTAGAGGTGATATTCAAAGAGGCTTTGAAGTAGTTGATTTTGCTTGTGGAATTCTTCATTTAGCAAAAGGAGAGAGTCTTCCAGAAATAGCCCCTAATATTGACTCTAGGACAAACCTCGAACCTTTAGGGGTTTGTGCAGGAATAAGCCCTTTTAATTTCCCTGCAATGGTTCCAATGTGGATGTTTCCTATTGCTATTGCATGTGGAAATTCTTTTATTTTAAAACCAAGTGAAAAGGTTCCATTAACTGCGCTTAAACTTGCTGAATTATTTCAAGAAGCTGGATTACCTAATGGAGTATTAAATATTATCCATGGTGGAAAAGAGGTTGTAGATTCTTTGTGCATCCATCCAAAGATTTCTGCTATAAGCTTTGTAGGGTCATCTCACATAGCAAAACATGTTTATACTTTGGGAGCAAAGCATGGAAAAAGAGTCCAAGCAGGAGGAGCTGCAAAAAATGCACTTGTTGTAATGCCAGATGCTGAACCAAAATCAACTATGAATTCAATTATGAGTTCTGCCTTTGGATGTGCTGGACAAAGATGTATGGCAGGATCTTTATTAGTCGGAGTTGGAAAAAACATTGATTCTTTAAAACAAACCCTTATAGATAGAAGTAATAATTTAGTTGTTGGAGATCCTATAAAAAACACCAGTACAGAAATGGGTCCAGTTATAGATGGAAATTCAAAAGAAAGAATATTTAATATTATAGATGGATTAGGAGGAACAGGCGCTAAAGTTATAAGAGACGGTAGAGAAATTAAAAATAAAGAAGGGTTTTTTGTTGGGCCGACCCTAGTTGATAATGTTGATTCTAATCAGCCTATTTTTAGTCAAGAAATTTTTGGACCAGTACTTTCAATTTTAAATCCAAAAGACATTGAGGAAACAGTTGAGATTTTAAATAAATTAAACTATGGGAATGGTGCTACTCTTTTTACTAGTAGTGGAAATACTGCAAGATTCTTTTCAGAAAACATTAAATGTGGAATGGTGGGAATAAATGTAGGAGTTCCAGCACCTATGTCTATATATCCCTTTACTGGATGGAATGATTCTTTTTATGGAGACCTTCATATGCAAGGAAAAGAAGGAGTCCAGTTTTATACCAGACAAAAAGTTATTTTATCTCGATGGGACAATCTTTATGAATATAAATCGGGTTGGTAAGATTTAAACTTTAATAAATTCGATTTTAGTATTAGGATTAATTTAAAATTAACATTTTGTTTTTTTGATAATAACTATATTAATAATTAGATTTTTACTTTATTTTTTTAATTTGAATAATTTGTAATTTAGACTAGTACTAATTAAGTAGTTATATAATGACCATTTTAAATTATTTCTACATTTTTTTCTTAACATTATTAGTAGAAAAATCAGCTCAATCAGAACAATGGATAACCTATAATGAAAATGAAAATTTTTTAATTTCTTATAAATTAAAAAGGTGTAATGATATTAAAAATGGATTTGATTTTAATGTTTATTTAATTAAGTTAACTAATAAAACAGGTAAAACTTTAGTTGTTGACTTTGTTTTAGGAGACCCTTTAAATCCTAGACAAAGAGAAGAGGATAAAGTAATTGTTATTCTTGGTAAAAGAGAATCTAAAGAAGGAACTTGCTGGGGTTATGATAATTTATCACTAACTCATTCCAGTAATATGACTCAAAAAAAGTCAATACCAAAAGAATTTAAATTATCAAGTATAAATTTTGTTGAGATCAAATAGTTTAACATTTATTTTTTTATTTCTTGCAAATTTTTCTTTTGCACAGACTCTTACTGTTACAGCAACTCTTTCTCCGGCAACATGTAGTGGAACCCTAGTAAGTTTTAATTTAGAATATATACCTACTGCTTCAGTTGCAACAACTTTTGACTTTAATTCTGGTGATTTACCAGGGGGTTGGGATTCGACGCCATATATAGTTGGCACTCCTTGTGATGCAGAATCAACACCTCCAGCTAGCTATCAAGATGGGTCCAATTATTTTTGGGCTACAGTATACAATGATGGTAATGCTACTGCTAATAATAATGCTAATCCTAAAGTTAGATATGTTGAAACTAATTCCTTAAATGTTTTAAATGGTGGAACTATAAATTTTTTAATACGTTATGGAGCAGATGATCCATATTTAGGATCAGGGTTTGTAAATGGTCAACCAAGGAATAATTGCGAAGATCCTGATGAAGCAAGGGAACAAGTATATCTTCAGTACTCAATTGATGATGGAGCAACTTGGAATGTAACTCCACCAGGAGATAATTATAACGCACAACCTTTATTAAATGGTGTTACTTGGACAACTGGAGCTGTAGTTACTGATACATGGGACACTACTGGAGGCTATGCAAAACCATGGTATAGATGGTATCCAAATAATATTGAAATACCTAATGCAGCTAAATCGACAAACACAAAATTTAGGTGGTATCAGCCTAAATCATCTAATTATTATTATGATAATTGGGGTTTAGATGATGTTACGGTTAGTAGATTTCCCGCAGCTTCTTCTTCATGGACTATTGATTTTGGAGATGGAGAAATCAGACAAATAGGTAAAGAAACAGAGTTTGATTGGCAAGGTTTTGGAGGCTCGGGAACAGGGATTTTAAATATAAATGGAGTGCAGTTTTCTACTGGAAATGTTATCAACCCTGGAATTGCAAGACAAGTTTTAACTGATTTAATAAACACATCAACAGACATTAGAATTAATGGAAAAGTATCAGCAAGTGTTGGTTTAAATGGTAAAATGACAGTGACAGGTTTAAATTCGGAAGCCTTTACTTATTTTGCAGAAGCTCTTGGATTTGGAGATTTTGTTATAATAACAGAGCAAAACCCATTATCTTCTACATTAAGTTTAACTTACCTTTATCTTCCGTCTAATCAGGATTATTCAAAAACATTGTCCTTAACAACGATTTTATCTGATGGAGAAACTGTTTCAATTTCTCCTACTATTTTTGTCCCTGCAAGTGATACAACTCCTCCAATAGCTTCTGCACCTGTTAGTTTTACAGCAGATACTGATCCAGGAGATTGTTTTGCAACTATAACAGATATAGGTTCTCCCACATTTAGTGACAATTGTTTGATTGGAAATATTACAAATAACAAACCTTTAAATAATCAATATCCTAAAGGAGTAACAAGTATTACTTGGTATATTACAGACCATGTATCTAATGTTACAACCGTTACTCAAACGATTATAGTAATTGATAATGAATTTCCTAATTTAACAATTCCTGCAAATGTTAATTCTAGTAATTGTAGTTTGGCTCTTTTGGCAGCAAATACAGCTGATAATTGTGGGCCCGCTCCAACAATTACAAAAAGTATTCCCGATGGTTATATTTTCCCCTCGGGTCAAACAGCTGTTATATGGCAAGCAGAAGACTCTTCTAGTAATATTACATCAAAAACACAATTAATAACTATTACAGATAATACTCCTCCAACGGCAACTGTAACTCCTATAACACTTGAAACTAATGTTGGCGAATGTTATAAAACTGTTAATCGCAGTATCTTATTGCAATATGCAGCAGACCCGACAGATAATTGTCAATCATCTATAAATATAACTGATAATATACCTGCTCAATTTAATTTGGGTGTACATTCTGTAACCTATATATTTTCAGATGATACAGGAAATCAAACTACCTTAGTTCAGTCAGTTACGATTGTTGATTTATCGGCTCCTGCAATCACACCACCTGCTGATATTAACTCAGATTCTTGTGTTATTGTTCTAGGAGATCCAACAATAAATGATAATTGCACTTATACAATTTCTAATAATGCACCTGCTACTTTTCCTGCTGGAAATACTGTTGTAACATGGACCGTTAGTGATTCATCAGGAAATATATCTACAGCCACTCAAAATATTTTCTTTAATGACAATACTGATCCTACCATTTTAATTGACTCTAATCCTATAGTTGGTGTTGACCCTGGATTATGCACTGCTTCTGTTGTTGATTTAGGAACGGAAATCACAAATGATGATTGTAGTGTTACCTCAGTTACAAATGATGCTCCTGATACTTTTCAGATTGGCGTAACAACTGTAACTTGGACTGTTGAAGACTCTTCTGGTAATATTGCAACTGCAACACAAACAGTTACTGTTGTTGATGATGAGAAACCTGTTGCCAAAGGAAGAGATATAGTTATTGAGCTAGATGCTAACGGAATAGCTACTGTAACAAAAGATCAAATAAATAATGGGAGTTCTGACAACTGTTTATTAGAATCTTTTGGAATTAGTAAGTCATTTAATAATCGAACTCAAAACCCTGAAAATCCGAACAACCCTAATAATCCTGTTAATTTATCTGCTAAAAGATATTCTAAAGCCTTTATGAAAAGTGGAGCACTTACTTTTAGTTGTAATGATGTTGGTGTAAAACAAGTTAAATTATTAGCAACTGATAGTTCAGGAAATACCGATGAAGTTACAGTTAACGTTACTATTTTAGCATCTTCTTTTTGTTCTACTTCAACTACAAGCACTCCTTCGGCAGATATAGATTCAGATGGTGATGGGTTTTTAGATAGTAATGATGCATTTCCAAATGATCCTTTGGAATGGATAGATACTGATGGAGATAATATTGGAAATAATTCTGATACTGATGATGATAATGATGGTTTTTCAGATGATATAGAAATTATTAATAATAGTGATCCTTTAGATGATAATAGTATTCCATTAGATATAGATGGAGATGGTCTTATAAATCCCGAAGATTTAGATGATGATGGAGATGGATTTTCAGATATTATTGAAGATTTAGTTGGCACATCACCTACAGACAATAATGATTTTCCTTTAGATACAGATAATGATGGAATAATTAATTTTTATGATGATGACGATGATAATGATGGTCAATTAGATGAGTATGAAAATATATGTGGTTCAGATCCACTTAATTTCATGTCTTTTTCAACTGATACGGATTTAGATGGATTACCAGATTGTATTGATTTAGATGATGATAATGATGGTTTTTCAGATGAGGAAGAAATTTTTGAAGGGACATTACCAAAGGATAAAAAGAGCTTTCCACAAGATTATGATGGAGATGGAATTGCTGGAAAAAGAGATAATTGTTTTAATGTTTTTAACCCTGATCAATTGGATACTGATCAGGATACTTTTGGAGACGCATGTGATAATTGTATAAATGTTTTTAACCCCGATCAAAGAGATTATGATCTAGATTTAATTGGTAATGCCTGTGATGATGATGATGATAATGATGGCCAATCCGATTTAGTGGAAATTGAATGTAAGTCAGATCCGCTTGATGAAAATTCAATGAGTCCTGATTATGATAAAGATGGATTACCAGATTGTATTGATTTAGATGATGATAATGATACTCAAAGCGATATAGCTGAAATAAATTGTGGGTCAAATCCATTAGATGAAAATTCAAAAAGCCCTGATTATGATGGAGATGGAATTTTAGATTGCGAGGACAATGATAAGGATAATGATGGAATTTTAGATTTGATTGATTTAAATCCATATGATTATGATGAAATACTAATTTCAGAGTTTATATCTCCAAATGGAGATGGGATTAATGATAATTGGGAAATTATTCCAATTGAAAGATTTCCAAATAATGAGGTTTGGATTTATTCTAGAGCAGGAAACCTTCTCTTAAATAAAAAACAATATAATAATGATTGGAATGGTTATTATAAAGGTAATCCGGCTCCTGAATCAAGTTATTTATATATGATTGATTTAAATGGAGACAAAGTTATTGATTATAAAGGATGGTTTTATTTAACAAAGTAATTAATGAATAGACTTTTTAAAATCATAATTATTTTTCTGCCTATGTTGATTTACTCTCAACAGCAATCATATTTGACTTTATATAGATATCAAATGAATATTATTAATCCAGCTTATGCTGGAACAGAAGGAAAAGATGTTTTATCGTTAACATCAAGAAATCAGTGGATGAATATTGATAATGCTCCAAGAACTTTAGTTATGTCTTTTTCATCTGAAAGAAAGAAAAATGTTGGACTAGGAATTTCTGTTGAGTCTGATAAAGTTTTCATCGAAAAGCAGACTTTTATGTATATAGACTTTTCTTATAAATTACAAATTAATGAAACTACTAAACTTTTTCTTGGACTTAAAGCAGGCGGAAATTTTTATAAAGCAGATACTGAAGAATTAATTTCTACAAGCAGTAATTTAGATCCTTCTCAAATTAGTTTAAGTCGTATTAATCCAAATTTTGGAGCAGGTTTATATTTAAAGGGAGAAAAGTTATGGTTATCACTTTCAATTCCGAGATTTTTTAAGGTAAAAAGAGATAAGGATATGATGATAAGTGCTAAAGAAAGAATTCATAATTATTTAGGGATAGGCTATTCCTTTAAAATATCAAAGGATTTTGAAATGAAACCTGGAATCATGTTTAGAAAAGTAAAAGGATTACCTCTAAATACTGAAATAAATAATTTTTTTGCATATAAAAATAAATATGAGATTGGAGCTTCTTTAGTTTCTAATTCATCACTTTCAATTATGTCATTAATTAATATTTCAAAGGGCATAGATTTGGGATATGCTTATCAAACACCTAGTGGAAATAAACTTTCAGGATTAAATCTTAAAACTCATGAAGTAGTTTTAAGAATTAAATTTGAGAATTTAGTTAAGGAATCTGATTCAGAAATTGAAGAGGATAATCAAGAAAGCAAAAAAGAATCTAACTAAAAAAATATTCAGATAATACTCTTTTTAATAATCTAAAGTTTATTTTTGATTAATTTATGTATATAATGGTAAGACAAATATTTAAACAAACAGTATATTTTCTTTTAATATTCAGCCTTATATTAGGATGTAAAAAGGATGAAGTGTCACCTCCAGATCCAATTCTTGGTAATTGGCAAGTAAAGTCAGTTTCTGGTGCTGGAGAAACTATTGTTTGGGATGATCTTAAGGAGACTTTAATTGCTTTAATTCCTGAATATGAATGTATGGCTTGGACAGTTTCTATAACGGAAGAATTAGTTACTACAAATATTGTATTACCTGATTATGATTCTAATTCATGCGACCCTGCTGAGGTTACTATATGGACTTGGGAAAGAACTAAAGATTCAAACGAGTACACTTTTACAAAAGGATTGATTGAAGTTAGTATATATAATATTACTGTTTCTGGAAATCAAATGACTTGGACTGATCAGTTTGATGGTTCAGTAACAGTTTGGTCTAAATTAGAAGAGTAAATTAATTAAATGAAAAAATTACTTTTTTTAATTGTTTTAGTTTTCACTTTTTCTTGTGGGATTAATAAAAATATTAATTCAGATCCTTATGTTGGAAATTATAACATGACAATTTTTGATGTAGATCAAATTGGAGATATTTTTCTTGAGCTGTCTATTTCAAAAACTAATGCTGGGTATGAATCTTCTTTTAATTTTCCTGAAGGGGAGGAGTCTATTGAAGTTGTTTCATCAAGAGTTAATAATGGATTTTTTGAAATTGAATCTACATATCAACAGTATGAACTTTTTATGGAATTAGAAATCAATAAAAATAAATTGACAGGAACTTTTATGGGAATGTTTGACATTGAAGGTAAGAGAATAAAATAATTACTTTTTTTTCATCTCTCTTATAGCTAAATATAATATAAGAACAAGTACTATAATAATACTATAAACTATAATATTTCTTAAAAAATAAGTCAAATTAATAAATTACAGATACCTTTCTTTTATTTCTATAATAATTGCAATGATCAAGCATAAAACTAAACTTCCAATTACTGTTCCTCCAACGCCCATTTTTTTTGTTTAAAAATAGTTAATTTAATATAAAGATTTGATAACTATTAATTAATAAAATATTTTTTTTAAGTTAAAAAGTATTTTAATTATAATTTTGAAATTAAATTTTTTTTATGAAAAGTGATAATTTAATTATTATGGCTGCTGGAGCTTCTAGCAGAATGAAAAGATCTTTAAACAGGGAAATAGTTGATAGCAATGTATATGAAATAGCGAATAATTCTCATAAAAGTTTAATTCCTTTGGGGAGACACGGTAGACCTTTAATTTATTATCTTATTAAGAATGCGATTAAAGCTAATTATAGTAATATATATATAATTACTGGTGAAGACAATAATGATTTTAAGCAATTTATAATTTCACAATCATTCAAGAATATTAATATTCAATTTGTAAAACAATATATACCTAAAGGAAGAGAAAAGCCTCTTGGAACATCAGATGCCGTTGTTCAAGCATTAGATCAATTTCCAGAGCTTAAAACAAACATTTTTACTGTTTGCAATGGGGATAATCTTTATTCAGTAAATACTCTTAATTTACTTAAAGAAAAAAGGAATAATCCTCATGCATTAATAAGTTATAGTTGGTCAGCTTTTAATTATGAAAAAGAAAGAATTTCAAAATTTGCTGTAATTTCAATGGATTCTAACAATAATTTAAAAGATATCGTAGAAAAGCCAGATATGGATATTGTTGATAATTACAAAGATAAGTCAGGAGAGATAGGTTTAAGCATGAATATTTTTAGTTTTACAGGCTCCATGATTTATTCATATGTAAAAAATTGCCCTATAAATGAGAAAAGAAACGAGAAGGAATTGCCAGAAGCGGTTAGGGTTTTAATTCGAGAAAATCCAAATTCAATGTTTTGTTATAAAGTATTTGAACATCTTCCAGATCTTACAAATTCATCAGATATTGAGAATTTCAAGAATATGGAATAATTTTATTAGAGTGAAAAGAATTTTAGTTCTTTTAATAATAATTTTTGGATGTAAAAAATCAGAGAATCCTTTTGATTTCATTTTAAATTCTAAAATACCTGAGATAAGAAAAATAAAAAATAATTTATCTAATCATGAGGTTCAAATTTTATATTCGTCAATACAAAGAGATTCTCTAGGAAAACCATTATTTGAGGAGTTTAGTTATAATCTTGATAAAAACTATTATTATTATCCAGCAAGTACTGTTAAACTTCCAATTTCAATTTTAGCAATTCAAAAAATAAATTATTTGAAAGACAAAGGGTTTGAGATTTCTATAAACACCCCTTTTATTGTTATTGATTCAAAGAATGATTTAATTAGTATTAATAATGACTCTAATTACGAAAACGAAGTTTTATCAGTTGCTAATTGTATTAAAAAAATATTTTTATATAGTGATAATGATTGTTATAATTATCTTTTTGATTTTTTAGGAAAGGATGAAATTAATCATCAATTACAGAAAAAAGGCTTAAAGAATACTCAAATTTATCATAAATTTTTAAAGAATTCTGATAATTTAAATTCATGGAGATTTTTATTTATTTCTAATCGAGATACTATTTATAATCAAAACTCAATAAAAAGTATTTTAAACAATTCAAATAAAAATTTAAAGTCAGTTATAAAAGGAAATAAGTTTATTTATAATAATCAATTAATAAAGGGTCCCTTTGATTTTAATTATAAAAATCAAATTTCAATAAGAGATTTGAATGATATTTTAAAAAGAATAATTTTTCCTGAAAATTTTCAAAAGAATGAACGTTTTGATTTACAAGAAAGTGATTATAACTTTTTAAAATATTGGATGAGTAGGACTTCTATTGAGGATAACAATATCAATATGATAAATAAAAATAAATATTGGGATAGCTATTCCAAATTTTTCATATATGGAGATAAAAAAGGTGAAATGAATGATGCTATTAGAATATCAAATAAAGTGGGAATGGCTTATGGAACATTAACAGATGTTGCATATGTAAGAGATAAAATTAATAACATTGAATTTATGCTTACTGCTACAATTTTAGTTAATGATAATGATACTTTTAATGATGACATTTATGAATATGATTCAAAAGGAATCCCTTTTCTATCTGCATTGGGTAGGCAAGTATTAAAATATGAAAGAAAAAATTAACTTTTAATTAAACCAATCTCTATTAATCTTTCATTTAGAAATTCTCCAGCATTAATATCATCATAGTATTTAGGATTGGTTTGATTTATGCAAGAATATAGACAATTAAGAGGCATTTCATTAACAGGATGCATAAAAAAAGGGATTGAAAATCTTGATTTATCCCACATTTTTTTTGGTGGATTTATAACTCGATGTATAGTTGATTTTAATTTATTATTTGTTAACCTTGATAACATATCACCAATATTAATCATAAGCTCATCAGTTTCTGCAATCGCATCTATCCATGAACCATCATTAGTTTTTAATTGAAGACCTTTACCTTGAGCTCCCATAAGTAAAGTTATTAGATTAATATCTCCATGAGCAGCTGCCCTTTCAGCATTTTTAGGCTTAATTTTTATAGGGGGATAGTGGATAGCTCTTAAAATAGAATTTCCATTTAGAATATATTTATCAAAATAAAATTCATTTAAATTTAAGTAAATTGCCAATGCTCTTAAAATTTCTCTCCCAGTTTTTTCAAGCATTTTATATGAAATCATTCCAATTTCATTAAACATAGGAATTTCATGAACCTTAATATTAGAAGGATATTTTTTTACAGATATATTTTTATTTACATCTTGTCCAAAATGCCAAAATTCTTTTAAATCTCCAACTTTTCTTCCTTTAGCATGTTCTTTTCCAAAAGAGGTATAGCCTCTTTGACCATTTAGTCCTTTAATTTCGTATTTTAATTTTATTGCAAGGGGTAAATTGAAAAATGAATTAACTTCTGTATAAAGATTATTAATCAAACTTTTATCTAAAAAGTGTCCTTTTAGAGAAACAAATCCAATTTTTTCAAATGCTAGACCTATATCTTTAATGAATTTATTTTTTTCCTTTTTAGATCCTGAGATAAAATTTTTCAGGTTAACATTTGGAACTTTAATCATGATATTTTAATTAAAAAGCGAGCCCATCGACTCGCTTTTTATGATAGATAAGGATTTACAGAAGAGCACTTATCTGCCTCTTCAGTTTATAATTCCTCAAATAAATTTTATAAAACATAAGACACCTCCTCTCTATATTAGTTATACAATATCTGTTGTCACAGACCTAAATACTCAATAGGTAAATTTAAAAAAATGTTTTATTATTTTATTCTTTAATAAGCTTTTTTATTGTTAAACCTTGGCCTAAAATTGTAAACAGAACGACCGCATAAGTTAAAAAGAGAATCAACGATTTACCTTCTCCAATTGAATCAGGTAAATTTAGAGCTAAAGCAACACTCAATCCACCTCTTAAACCACCCCAAGTAATTATTAAGGCAGTATTTTTTTCAAAAGATTTTTTAATTGAAAGAAGTAAAATTGGAAGTTTTACTCCAACAAATCTTGATAAAACACAAATTATTATAATTAAAATTGAAATAAATAAATATGAAATATCAAATGATTCAAAAATCAAAATAATTTCTAAACCAATTAAGATAAAGAGTATTGCATTTAAAGTTTCATCTAATAGGTGCCAAAATTTATATACATAATCCCCCATTGCTTTTTGAAGGCCTTCTTTTTCATGATCTGAATCGATATTTTGGTTAAGGAATAATCCTAAAATAACTACAGCTATCGGTCCTGAAAGATGATATTTAAAGGCAATTAAAGAAACAACTAATACTAGCGATAATGTAATTAAAACTTCAAGTTCAACATATTCATTTTCAATATATTTAAGCAATTTTAGTCCGAAGTAGCCAAAAAAGACTCCTAGAATAATACCCCCTAAAACTTCTTTTACAAATAATGTTCCAACACTTATTGCAGTAACATTTTCAAATCCCTCTAGTTTAACATTTAGAAGAGTTAAAAATATAACTACTCCAATACCATCATTAAATAAGGATTCACCTGCAATTACAGTTTTAGTTTTAGATGAAAGGTTCATGTTTTTTAAAAGGGCAAGTACAGCTATAGGATCAGTTGGAGCAATTAGTGCTCCAAAGAGAAGACAATCTACAAAACTTAAACCAATTTCATTTAGTCCAAAAACAGGTTGTTGAACTACCCAGAATAAACCACTTCCAACAACAAAGGTTGAAAAAAAGACTCCAAAAGTTGCTAGAAGCAGAATAGTTAATTTATCCTCAAGAAGATCTTGAAGGTTAATGCTTATAGCTCCTGCAAATAAAAGGAAAGGTAACATAACATTAATTAGTACAAGGCTAAAGTCAAATTCCTTAGTTAATTGTGAGACAGTTTCAAATACATTAGGAAACACAATTCCAACAGCTGTAACAAGTATTGAAAGAATAAGAGCAAGAATCATAAGACCAATAGTCTGAGGCATTTTGAGTAATCTTAAGTTTATAATTGAAAATACCGATGCTAAAGAAAGTAGAATTGTAGTTAATTCAAGAATGTCCATTTTTTCTTTTCAATATAATAAATTAAATATAAATTATTTGTTAATGTCATAGAGCTTTGAAATGTATTTTCCTATAATGTCAAACTCTAGATTAACAATTGATCCTTTTGTAATTTTATGAAAATTAGTGTTATTAAAAGTGTAAGGAATAATAGCAACCGAAAATGAATTTTTTTTTGAATTTATGACTGTTAAACTAACACCATTAATTGTTATAGATCCTTTTTCTATAGTAATATTATTCTTTATTAAATCATATTGAAAATTATATACCCAGCTACCATTTAATTTTTCATAAGAAGTACATTCTGCAGTTTGGTCAATATGACCTTGAACTATATGCCCATCAAGTCTTGTGTTTAATTTCATAGCTCTTTCTAGGTTTATTAAATCATTTTTCTTTATATATTTTAGATTGGTTTTATTTAAAGTTTCATTTATTGCAGTTACAGTATGGTTTTTATTATTACAATCTATAACTGTAAGGCATACTCCATTGTGAGAGATACTTTGATCAACTTTTAATTTAGATGAAATAGGACTATTTATTGTTAAGTTTAGGTTTTCTTTATCTTTATGAATTGACTCTACCTTTCCAAAAGCTTCTATAATTCCTGTAAACATGGACTTTTTAATTACATTTGTATGCCAAAAATAAGAATTATTAATCTTCATATGGAAAAACCTAAAAAAATTAAAGTTGGCATTACAATTGGAGATCCAAATGGTATAGGTGTTGAGTTAATTCTGAAAACTTTTGAATATAAAAATATTTTTAAATATTTTATTCCCATAGTTTTTGGTAACACTAAACTTTTATTACAACAGAAAAAGCACTTTAATTTAAAAACTGAAATTAAAAAAATTAAAGAGATAAAAAATTTTCATGATTTTAATATAAATGTTTTTAATTGCTGGGATGAAGAATATGAAATTAATTATGGTTTATTAAGTAAAAAGAGTGGAGAGTTATCAGTTAAATCAATATTATTTGCTTCTGAATATTTAAAAAAAAATAAGATTGACACACTTGTAACTCTACCAATTAATAAAAGTGCAATTCAATCTGAAATTTTTAAATTTAAAGGACATACTGATTTTTTTTCTAAAAAGTTTTCAGGAGAAACTCTTATGTTTATGATTAATGATAAACTAAAGCTAGCTTTAGTTACTGACCATATTCCGGTTAGTTCAATTAGTAAGACTTTAACTAATTCTTTGCTTAATAAAAAAATTGAACTGTTAATTGAATCTCTAAAAAAAGATTTTTTAATCAAAAAACCTAAAATTGCTGTATTAGGATGTGATCCTCATTGTGGAGATGATGGTGTAATTGGAAATAAAGATCAAAAAGTCATTGTTCCAGTTATAAAAAGAAATTTTGATAAAGGAACATTAATTTATGGACCATTTTCATCTGATGGATTTTTTGGTAATAAAGAATATAAAAGATTTGATGCCATAATTTCTATTTATCATGATCAAGGGCTAGTTCCTTTTAAATTGTTATCTTTTGGTGAAGGGGTAAATTTTACTGCAGGACTTGATTATGTTAGAACTTCTCCTGATCATGGAACAGCTTTTGATATTGCAGGAAAAGGTTTAGCTAAAATAAATTCATTTAAAGAGGCTTTATTTAAATCAAGGGAAATTTATTTAAATAGAAATAAAAAATTAAATAAATAATACCTGTTAATTTTTTTATAAATTTGCCGCTCAAAATATTGGACTATGAAAAGTAAAGATTTTTTTATAATTCCATTTGCTGGATTAAAACAAGGTAAGCATAACTTTTCTTTTTCAATTGAAAATAAGTTCTTTAAAAGTTTAGGTTATAACGAATTTAATGATGTAAAATTAATTGCTCAAGTTGAACTTCTGAAAAAAACAACTTTCCTTGAGTTGAGTTTTTTTATTACTGGAAAAGTTAATGTTTTTTGTGATATTTCTATTGAGCCTTTTGATTTACAAATAAATTCTGAATCAAAGTTTATTGTAAAATTCTGTAACTCTAGTGAAAATTTATCAGATGAAATAATTTTTTTACCAATTGGATCACATGAAATTGATGTAACTAATCATTTATATGAAACAATCATTTTATCTTTACCAATAA
>NZZH01000026.1 GCA_002702405.1 Flavobacteriaceae bacterium
CATCATTCCACCATTTACCTCCTTCTATAACAGCTGATCTTATAGGTTCTGGAATTCCTGGGTCTATATAATAAACTATTGGGTTTAATGCATGACTAACTGGCATGTCAGGATTGATTTTATTTAATCTATGTCTAATTACAAAATTTTTAATCAAAGGCTCATTAACAGGTGATGAATAGTCATAGTATTTAAAAGGTATTCCGCCACTTCTGGGATCAAATTTTCTAGGATTAAAATTATCATCAGGTAATTTTACAAAGGAATGATGTTGGTTTACTGTTATGGCTTGAGGAGTTGGCGTAACAGAACTAATTAAAAAACCCTCTGGATTACCNTCAAAAGTTAACATAACATCAAACTCAACATTATTGAGAAAGGACTTAGTTTTTTTATAATTGATGGCAGAACGAGAATCGTCTACTTTATAATTACCTTCTCCCATATTTTTCAANCGCATTGAAACNCCATGTGTATCNTCTAATAAAAAAGGGGTAATATTTATNTAATACTTACCTTTTAATTCTTTTTCAATCTCAAATCCATAGAGAACAGATTTCGCAAAAGCCTCTTTTACAGATTGTCTTTCAGAATGATTTTCTGTAACCGCTCGATATTTAAGATTTGGCTGAATCAAAAATATCTTATTACCCATTTTTTTAAAGAAAACTATTCTTTCCTGACCTAATTGACCTCGGTCTAAACCGATGTCATTATTCCCAATACCAGTACTTAAACTATTAATATAAAGAAAGTCCTTTTCAAATTNATCTATCTCGAGTAAAACCTCATTTGTNGACTCTTTTAGAAAAAAAGTGAAAAACCCTTGANTTTTTTTTGTATCGTCAAAAAAATTAATTNCACTTGTTTTTGATTTATCTTTAATTTTCTGTGAAAAACTAAAACTGAAATTTATCAATAATAAAATCCAAAAAATATTTTTATGGTACATAATAATTAGAAAAATTAATTATAAAAAAATCATATTAAGCTAAAAATAGGAAAATAGATTTANATATTTTTGCTTAAATATAAAATATGATTACTTCTGATCAACAGAAAGAACTTATTGATCGCCTAGGTGCGTTAAGGAGGTATCTTTGACGTTGATAAAAAAACTAATAAAATAAGCTCTCTTGAGAATCTAACTCTCAAGCCAAATTTTTGGGANAACTCAAAAAAGGCTGAAGACCTTATGCGTGAAATTAANGGNCTAAAAAAATGGGTTGATGATTACAATTTGTTAAAACAAAAAATAGATGACTTAGAGGTTTTNATTGGNTTTTATAAAGAAGGAGAGATAAATGAAGATGAAATTNTCCANAATTATGAAACTATAAATAAACTATTTGAAGAAATAGAATTTTGTAGCATGCTTTCTGAAGAAAACGATTCGTTAAGTGCTATTCTTCAAATTACAGCTGGAGCAGGTGGTACTGAAAGCTGTGATTGGGCCGAAATGNTAATGCGAATGTATTTAATGTGGGCTGAAAAACGAGGTTTTAATATAAACGAATTAAATAATCAACCAGGAGATGTTGCAGGAATNAAAACNGTTACTTTCGAAATTTCTGGAGAATATGCTTTTGGATGGTTAAAAGGAGAAAATGGCGTTCANAGACTTGTACGTATTTCGCCTTTCGATAGTAATGCNAAAAGACACACNTCNTTTGCTTCAGTATATATATATCCTTTCATAACCAGTGANATAGAAATAGAAATTAATTCATCTGATATTTCTTGGGAAACAATGAGATCTAGTGGTGCTGGAGGACAAAGTGTAAATAAAATTGAAACAGCCGTTCGTCTTAGACATGCGCCATCTGGAATAATAATCGAAAATTCTGAAACAAGATCTCAGCTAGAAAATAAAAATAAGGCGATGCTATTGCTCAAATCGCAATTATATCAAATTGAACTTGATAAAAAAAATTCAGAAAGACAACAGATTGAATCTGCAAAAAAGAAAATTGAATGGGGTTCACAAATTAGAAACTACGTCATGCATCCATATAAACTGATTAAAGATCTCCGATCTGAAGTTGAGACAAGTGAAATTGAAAATGTAATGAATGGAGATATAGATAGGTTTTTAAAAAGTTACTTGATGAGTTCAAAAAATAAATAATATAATCATGTGTGTTTATAAAAATATAATTTTTGATCTAGGAGGAGTTCTAATTGATTGGAATCCTGAGTATGTATACTTGAAAGAATTTAATAATGATAGAGAAAAAATGAAATGGTTTTTTGATAATATTTGCACCTTTGATTGGAATGAAAACCAAGATGCGGGATATCCATTAAAAAAAGCAACTGAAGAACGAATAAAATTATTTCCTGAATATGAAAATTTAATTAGGATTTATTACGGTCGTTGGAAGGAAATGCTGGGAGGGCCAATTAATCNTAGTGTTGANGTACTAAAAAGNATTAAGAAAGAAAATAAATTGAATNTTTTTGCTCTAACAAATTGGAGTGCAGAGACATTTCCAACNGCTCTAAAAAAATTTGATTTTTTAAATTTATTCGATGGAATAATTGTCTCTGGAGAAGAAAAAACTAGAAAACCATTTGAAAAAATTTATCAGATTGCACTAGATAGATTTAAAATTGAAGCTACTAAAACAATTTTTNTTGATGATAATCTAAGAAATATAAGAGCTGCTGAGAAATTAAATATTAAGGGGATACATTTTAAAGATCCTAATAAACTAGTGATAGAACTTAAAAAGTTAAAAATAATATACCAATAAAATTAAAACGGCATATTATCATCATTTGAATTATCATTAGATTTTGAATCAAAATTTTCTAAATCATCTGGATTCATCCTAGATTCAAACTCATGAGATGAATCATAATTTTGTATATCCTCAAATTTCCCTAAACTCGGAACAAATTTTAATCTTATTTTATCAAGTCCTCCGTTACGATGTTTTGCTACAATAAGCTCAGCTTGACCACTTGTAGGTGTTCTTTCATCGTCATCCCATTCCTGAATTCCGTAATATTCTGGCCGATAAATAAAAGAAACTATATCTGCATCTTGTTCGATAGCTCCAGATTCTCTTAGATCAGACAATTGTGGTCTTTTTGGGCCAGATCTTGTTTCAACTGCTCTTGACAATTGAGAAAGTGCAATAATGGGAATATTAAGCTCCTTAGCAAGAGATTTTAAATTTCTAGAAATATTTGAAATTTCTTGCTCCCTGTTACCAGCTGAATTGTTGTTACCTAAAGTCATAAGTTGAAGATAATCTACTATTATAAGCTTTATTTTATGCTGGGAAACTAATCTTCTAGCTTTTGCTCTTAAATCAAAAATTGAAAGACCTGGTGTATCATCTATGAATAAGGGAGCTTTTTCAAGATCCCCTACTTTAACATTTAATTGTTTCCATTCGTGATCAACTAGTTTACCAGTTCGTAACTTTTCAGATGATAAACCTGTTTCAGCAGAAATAAGACGTGTAATTAATTGAACCGAAGACATCTCTAATGAAAAAAATGCTACTGGTACCTTAACATTAACTGAAATGTTTCTAGCCATTGACAATGAAAGAGCAGTCTTTCCCATACCAGGGCGTGCAGCAATCACAATCAAATCACTTGGCTGCCAACCTGAAGTTAAATTATCAAGTCTTTCAAAGCCTGTGCTTACCCCACTCAAACCCTCCTGATTAGCTATTTCTTCAATTTTCTTTTTTGCTAAAAAAACTAAATTTTGAGCTGTGTCAGATGATTTCTTAATGTTTCCTTGTGTTATTTCATAAAGCTTAGATTCGGATTCATCTAATAAGTCAAATACATCTACCGAATCTTTATAGGAAGATTCTATTATTTCATTAGAAATTTTAATTAAACTTCTCTGAATAAATTTTTGCAAAATAATTCTAGCATGGAATTCAATGTGGGCAGATGATGATACTTTTTGTGTAAGATTTATTAGATAATAATCACCTCCTACAATATTTAATTTTCCTTTTTTTTTAAGATCAGATGAAACTGTTAGTAAATCAATAGGTTCAGAATTTTGAAAAAGCGAATGAATTGACTCAAAAATATGCTTATGTCCAGTCTTATAAAAGGCATCGGGTTGAAGAAGGTCAATGACTTCATCAACTCCTTTCTTATCAATTAACATAGCTCCTAAAACTGCCTCTTCAAGTTCTAAGGCTTGTGGAGGAAGTTTAGCGTTTTTTAAATTGATTACTGTTCCTGACTCATCCTTATCAATTTTAATTGACCTGCTTTTTTCCATATCTGTAAATTTAGCTTCTTTATCAGATTAAAATAATTTTTCCAATATCTTTTATCATATGAGATTGAACAAAATAGTTGTTTATAAAAAATTAAAAATGTTAATAAGATTGAAAAAAGAATAATGTCTTAATCTTTGAACGTTCCCATTTTAGAGAATTTTTCTCTCCTTAGTTGAATTCTTTTTTTATGATTAATTTCAACTAACTTAGAATAAGCTTCCAATATCTCCTTTTTAACACTTTTATAAGTCTTTTCGCGAAAATTATGAGCGCCTCCTGTGGGTTCTTTAATAATCTTGTCAATCAAATTAGCTTTAAACATATCATCAGCTGTAAGTTTGAGTGCTTCAGCAGCAGCTTCTTTGTGTTCCCAACTTCTCCAAAGTATTGATGAACATGATTCCGGCGATATGACTGAATACCATGTGTTTTCTAACATGAAAACCAAGTCACCAACCCCTACACCTAGAGCTCCACCAGATGCTCCTTCTCCAATTATAACAACAATAATTGGAGATTTTATACTTAGCATTTCGAAAATATTTTTTGCAATTGCAGCTCCTTGNCCTCGCTCTTCNGCTTCAATCCCTGGATATGCTCCTGGAGTATCAATAAAGCTAACTATAGGTATATTAAATTTTTCTGCAGATTTCATTAATCGTAATGCCTTACGATAGCCTTCAGGTTTTGCCATTCCAAAATTCCGATATTGTCTTGTTTTAGTATTATACCCCTTTTGCATTCCTATAAACATAAAAGATTGATCCTCTATTTTACCTAAACCGCCAATTATAGCTTTATCATCTCCATAATTTCTGTCTCCATGCATTTCTAAAAAAGTTTNTCCGCAAATTGCATTAATATAATCTAATGTATATGGTCTTGATGGGTGTCTTGAAAGTTGAACTCTTTGCCATGCAGTGAGATTAGAATAAACCTTATTCATCATTTTCTCAAGTTTANCCTCAAGCAGTTTACACGTCTTTGATACATCAACATTACTTTGCTCACCTAGGGTTTTACATTTCTGAATCTGTTCTTGTAGTTCCTTTATGGGTGATTCAAAATCTAAGTACTCCATTTCTTGTAGTCTNAAACAAATGTATAAATTAAAATGAANTTTATCGTCTTGATTTTGAAAGTAAATAAATTGATAAAAGACCAAAAATAAATAATGGTAACCAAGCGGCTAAAGCTGGGGAAAATGTTGATTTATTAACCATTATACCAAAAANCTTATCAAAAAAAATATAAATAAAACCCAGGGCTATACCAAAGGCAAGATTAATTCCCATTCCTCCTCTCCTTTTGAAAGAAGATACAGAAACAGCTATAATGGTTAAAACAAAAGATGAGAGAGGTAGACTCCATCTCTTATGACGAACTAACAAATGATCATTTATTAAGACAGACCCACTAAGACGTTCTTTCTCAATAAATTCATTTAATGGAATATATGTTAAAGTTTGTGCTTTATATGTAACAGGAGAAAGATCCTCAATTTTAAAATTAAATATTGTATCGATCCTTGATTTAGAAATATGTTGTTCATCATCCTGATTAAAGTATCTTTTACTATAACCAAAAAGTCTAAAGTTTTTATTTTCTTCAATCCATCGGATACTGTTTGATAAAATCTTAAATTTTAACTTATTATCAACAAAATGTTCTAAAGAAAAATTTGTTCCTCTTTTTCTTACTGGATCATAATTACTTACAAAAACATATTCATTTTCATTTATTTTTTTAAAAAGATTTGTTGTTCTTCTTTCGTCTTTTTTCTCTATATACTTGAATCTAAATTCATTGAACCTTAAACTTGATTTAGGTACTATAAACATTCCAGCAATGAAAGAGAATACAGCAATTATTGATGCTGAAATAATATATGGCCTTAAAAACCTTAAAAAAGAAATCCCTGAACTTAATATAGCAATGACTTCAGTATTGTTAGCGAGTTTTGAGGTAAACCAAATAACTGCTAAAAAAAGAAAAATAGGAAACAATAAGTTTGCAAAATACCAAATGAAATCATAATAGTAATTAATAATATCATTAGTCGGAATTTCTTTTTCTTTAAACTTATCAATTTTTTCAGCTAAATCAACCATAATTGCAACAGGAATAAATAATGACAACATAGTTACAAAGGTTAATAGATATTTTTTTATTATATATTTATCAAAAATCTTCATCTAATTTTTTTGATCCATTTGTTTTATCATCTTATTCTTCCAGCTATTAAAATTTCCCTCTAAAATATGTTTTCTCGACTCTTGCATTAACCACATGAAAAAAGATAAATTATGAAGGCTAGCTATTTGTTTTCCTAAAATTTCATTAACAGTAAAAAGATGTCTTAANTAAGCTTTCGAATAATCTACATCCACAAAACTATAATTAAATTCATCAATAGGAGAAAAATCATCTTCCCATTTTTTGTTTTTTATGTTTATAATTCCTTTTGAAGTGTATAAAGTTCCATTTCTCCCATTTCTAGTTGGGATTACACAATCAAACATATCAACTCCTTTTGCTATGCACTCTAAAATATTTATTGGAGTTCCAACTCCCATTAAATAGCGAGGTTTGTCTTTTGGTAAAATATCGCATGTTAACTCAGTCATTTCATACATATCCTCTATTGGCTCTCCTACCGAAAGTCCACCAATTGCATTACCTGATAAATTTTTTTCTGCAACATATTCAGCTGATAACTTTCTTAAGTCTTTGTATACTCCTCCTTGAACAATAGGAAACAAATATTGTTGATAATTATATTTAAATTTTTGTTTTTTATTTTCCTCGATACACCTATCTAGCCATCTGTGTGTCATATCTGTTGATTGTTTCGTTTTTTGATATTCAAGAGGATAAGGAATACATTCGTCAAAAGCCATAATTATATCTGCTCCAATTTCACTTTGAATTTGAATTGCTTTCTCTGGAGTAAACAAGTGATATGATCCATCTATATGAGATTGAAAANTTACCCCTTCTTCTTTAATTTTTCTATTATTGGATAGAGAATAAACTTGATATCCACCAGAATCAGTCAAAATAGGTCTGTCCCATTTCATAAATTTGTGTAAACCACCAATNTTTCTAATTATTTTTGTTCCAGGTCTTAAATACAAATGATATGTGTTAGCTAAAATAATACTAGAATTAACGTCTTCTTTTAACTCTCTTTGATGAATAGCTCTAACACTTGCATTTGTTCCAACAGGCATAAAAACAGGAGTTTCAATTTTACCATGATCAGTTTGTATCTCACCTAAACGAGCAGATGATTTGGGGTCATTATGAAGTAATTTAAACATAAAAAAATAGTTTTTTATAAAAATAAGAACACTTTAAACTGAAAATACATTCATTAAAAAATAAGTTGTTAACAAGAAATAATATAATACTTGATAAATGAATTAAATCATACTTGCGACTGTCTTTCTAAATCTTAAATTTGCTAAAAGTAAGATGAAAGAAAAAAATAAACTTCAAAAACTAGTCTTTCAAACAAGAAGAGATATTCTAAGAATGGTTAATAATGTTAATTCAGGACATCCAGGAGGGTCATTAGGGTGTACCGAGTTTTTTATTGCTTTATATCACGAAATCATGGATATAAATCAAAACTTCAGTATGGACGGTAAAAATGAAGATATTTTCTTTTTATCAAACGGACATATTTCACCTGTTTTTTATAGCACATTAGCTAGGAAAGGATTTTTTCCAATTTCTGAGTTAAGTACTTTTAGATTAATTAACTCAAGACTTCAAGGCCATCCTACAACTCATGAAAATCTCCCTGGTATTAGAATAGCATCAGGATCCCTTGGTCAGGGTCTCTCTGTTGCATTGGGAGCTTCATTATCAAAGAAATTAAACCACGACAATAAATTAATTTATGTTTTGTTAGGAGATGGAGAGCTTCAAGAAGGGCAAAATTGGGAAGCTGCTATGTTTGCTTCTGCAAATAAAATAGATAATATTATTGCAACTGTAGATTTAAATGGAAAACAAATAGATGGTAGTACTGATGAAGTTTTACATATGGGTGATTTAAATAAAAAGTTTTCTTCTTTTGGTTGGGAGGTTCTGGAACTTAAAGAAGGTAATAATCTTGAATTAATTATTAAAACCTTAAAAAGGGCAAAAACATTAACAAAAAAACAAAAGCCAATTATTATTTTAATGGAAACTGAAATGGGAAATGGTGTTGATTTTATGATGGGNACGCATGAGTGGCATGGTAAAGCTCCTAATGATGAATTACTTGTAAAAGCTTTAGATCAAAATCCTGANACCATTGGTGATTATTAATTTTCTTACTTATGAATAAATTTGAAAATACAGGATCCAAAGATACTAGATCAGGATTTGGATCAGGACTTTNGGAATTAGGAAGAAGTAACCCCAATGTAGTTGCTTTATGTGCTGATCTTACAGGATCTCTCAAAATGGATGGCTTTATGAAAGAAAATCCAGAACGCTTCTTTCAAGTAGGAGTTGCTGAAGCCAATATGATCGGTATTGCTGCTGGCCTAACCATAGGGGGTAATATCCCTTATACCGGTACATTTGCAAATTTCTCTACTGGTCGTGTTTATGACCAAATTAGACAATCCATTGCTTATTCAAATAAGAACGTAAAAATATGCGCTTCTCATGCTGGTATAACCCTAGGGGAAGATGGAGCAACTCATCAAATTCTTGAAGATATAGGTCTAATGAAAATGCTTCCAGGAATGGTAGTTATAAACCCATGTGATTTCAATCAAACTAAAGCTGCTACCATTGCAATTTCTAAGTATCACGGACCCGTATACCTTCGTTTTGGAAGGCCTTCAGTTCCAAATTTTACAGATCCAAATTTAAAGTTTGAAATAGGTAAAGGAATTATTTTAAACCCTGGCAGTGATGTTACAATTGTAGCAACAGGACATCTAGTATGGGAGGCTTTAAGTGCTGCAGAATCTCTTGAAAAAAATGACATATATGCTGAGGTTATAAATATTCATACAATTAAACCTATTGACAAAAAAATAATTCTTGATTCAGTAAAGAAGACAAGGGCAATAGTTTCAGCTGAGGAGCATAATTATCATGGAGGTCTNGGAGAAACTGTTTCAAGACTACTCTCACAGAATTATCCTATACCGCAAGAATTTGTTGCTACTAAAGATACTTTTGGTGAATCTGGAAAACCTGCAGAGCTTATGGTTAAATATCAACTTAGTAAAGAAGCCATAATTGACTCATGTAAAAAAGTTATTAAAAGAAAATAGCTGTAAATTNTTTTTTATTTACGAGTCTGAATCTAGATAATCCGGAATACCATCATTATCTGAATCATCAACGANACCATCNTCATCTTGATCATATTCAATAGATGTTAAAATNCCATCTCCATCATCATCTGTATCAAATAGATTNTAAACNCCATCATTATCAGTATCATCATTTAGAGGGTTATTATCTTGGTTAACATCCTCATCTATAGATAAAATTCCATCTGCATCATGATCTGATTGATTAACCAAATAAAGAGAAACTGAAAAAATAAGAGGTGAATAAGCTGGGATTGAACCAGTGTTGCTTGAATAATATCCTAAACTTGATGGTATAAAAAATATCCCTTGCCCATAATCTTTAAAACTAAATGTGCCATCAGAACTAATTTCAAATGTACCGTCAGAAAATTCAGGAAGCACCTCCCTAAAACCTCTTATTACAGAAANTAGATCAAACCAAANTGGATAGACTTTTTCATCAAATTTNAATCCATTTANTAAATTTCCNTTATAGGTNACAAANGTAGAATCTGCAACGGATGGACTNGTACCNTTNCCCTGNCGTGAAATTAGATAATATAGNTCTACATTAACTTTATCANTCCCACTTNTTANTTCAATAGTCTTTTTTNNAACCTGATCAATCAGTGGTNTTTTATTATTANTNTCACCAGCTANAGTATCTAAAGTAATTTCNATAGGATATTTATTAGGNTNATTTTCAAANTCTTCNTAATTATAAAAATGTGTTTCTAAATANTCAATTAATGCAGAATTATCAGCTATAGTNTGTTCAGATAAATCTCTGATTTCTTCTACTTGATCTGAATTATCTTTTTTACATCCAAAAAAAAAGATCAACAATATGAAGAAAATATAATTTAAAAATCTAATATAAGGTCTCATTATGATCACAAAAATACGATTTTACTTTATTTTTGTATTCAATATATATTTTTAAATGAGAGCTGATCTGATTTTATGGAATTTAAGATATTTTAAATCTAGAACTCTAGCCAGTCAAGCCTGTAAAAATGGGAGAATAAAAGTTCTTGGAAAATCAATAAAACCCTCAAAAGAAATTTTTATTGGCGACAAAATATTCATAAACAAAGATCAAATATTAAAAGATATTACAATTTTAAAATTACCAAAGAATAGAATTGGAGCAAAAATTATTGATTTATATAGAAAAGAAGAGGGAGTTATTAATAAAAGTAATAATATTAATATTAAAAATATTTCTATTAAAAGAACTAAAGGTAGTGGGAGACCAACTAAGAAAGAAAGAAGAGAAATTGATAAATATTCAGTGAAATGAATCTTTCAAACTTCCTTTACTTAATTAATTTAAGACTAATATCTTTTGTTAATTTTACAGATCTATGAAATTAAAGTCAAATAAGGTAATCTTAAAATCTTCTGATATCACTTATACTGTAAGAAGGATTGCATATCAAATTCTAGAAACAAATCTTGAAGAAGAATCAATAATTTTAGCTGGCGTATATAAAAATGGTTTAATTTTTGCTAATAGAATAAAAAAAGAACTAAAGAAAATTTCCTCAGTTAAAGTTGAATTAATTGAAATTAATATTGATAAAAAAAATCCGCATAAGGAAGTTAAAGTAAATGGAAATATTGTTCTTAAAAACAGATCTATAGTTGTTGTTGATGATGTTCTTAATACTGGAAAAACTTTAATTTATTCGACAAATTATTTTCTTTCAAAAGACCTAAAAAAAATTCAAACTGCAGTTTTAGTTAATAGAAATCACAAAATTTATCCAATCAAAGCTGATTTCAAAGGAATCTCACTATCAACATCNATAAAAGAACATATATCCGTNNTTTTTGATAAAAATGAAGGNGTATATTTAAGCTAATAANNNCAAAATATTTTTTGCGATTTCTNAAATTGATTTATTATTAGTNTCAATTTGGTATGTTGATTTTAAATAATANGGNATNCGTTCAAANAAATGTTTAGAAACAAATTTTTCCANAGANTTAACTGAATCAATATGAGAAATTAAAGGTCTTTTNTCTCTTTCTTTAAATAATCTTTNCGACACATTTTTTGNAGAAANCTTTAAATAAAAAGTTTTGACATTTTCTTTAGACTGNAGAAATNTCATGTTTTCAGAATAACANGGAGTNCCNCCTCCAAGNGANATAATAGAATAGTTNTTTGAATTGATNATTTGTTNTAAATAAAAANGCTCTTTTNTTCTAAAATCAATTTCTCCNTTTTTCTCAAAAATTTTTTTGATAGTCATCTTTTCANNTTTTTCAATCAAGTTATCAAGATCAATAAANGGNATTNATGTTTGTTTNGAAAGCTCAATGGCAACTGAAGTTTTNCCAGATCCCATATAACCTATTAAAACAATAAANGATGACAATTTTTTTAAAAATAAAGTACTNCAAAATTACANAAATTACAGGTGAAAAATAAATTATTGATCCTATATTTGCAGCTTCAGACCTGGTAGCTCAGTTGGTAGAGCATCTCCCTTTTAAGGAGAGGGTCCTGGGTTCGAGACCCAGCCAGGTCACAAATGCGCATGTGGCGGAATTGGTAGACGCGCTAGGTTGAGGGCCTAGTGGGGGTTATATCCCGTGGAAGTTCGAGTCTTCTCGTGCGCACTTNCCTTNAAATCAANTANATTTTTTTAATTTATTTTGAGTCAAATTTTAGTATTTTTNTGGTGNATATTTCNTAAAAATGAAANAGNTTTTTGATTTAGTTTCTTTTGATTGTAGCAANCTTGTTACTAAGCGTTANAGCACATCNTTTTCAATGGGNACTTCACTTCTTGGCAGTGAGATTAAACGNCATATATATAATATTTATGGTTTTGTTAGGTTTGCNGATGAGATTGTTGATACATTCCATAAATTCAATAAAAAANATCTGNTAGATANATTNGAAAATGATCTTTTCNATGCNNTAGAAAANNAAATAAGTTTAAANCCTATTCTTAATTCTTTTCAANACACNGTAAATAAAAATAATATTGAAATTGAATTAATTAATTCATTTATTGAAAGNATGAGACTNGATCTNCACAANAGTTTATATGAAACTGAANCTGAATATAAAAAATATGTATATGGTTCAGCTGATGTTGTAGGTCTTATGTGTCTGAAAGTTTTTGTTAAGGGTGACTTAAAAAATTATAATGAGTTAAAGACAAGTGCAATGGCTTTAGGAAGTGCCTTCCAAAAAGTCAATTTTTTAAGGGATCTTAAAACAGATTCTGAAGACTTAAAAAGAAATTACTTCCCTAATGTAGATGTTGCGAACTTTGATGAAAAAACAAAACTAAAAATAATTGAAGAGATAGAAAATGATTTTAATAATGCGCTTGAAGGAATTAATAAACTCCCTGACGATTCAAGATTAGGGGTTTATACTGCCTATAAATATTACAAAAAATTACTTTTTAAACTTAAACGAACTTCATCTCTAAATATTAAAAGAATTAGAATCAGAATACCCAATTACCAAA
Source organism: Flavobacteriaceae bacterium (assembly GCA_002702405.1). The sequence goes on from NZZH01000026.1 coordinate 13,075, forward strand.
AAATTGCTGTTCTTGCTAAATCTTATCTAAAATTTCATCTAAAACTTATATAAATGGATCAATTATTATGGATAGGAATCGTGATTAGTACATTCATTTTTATGGAATTTAATGCCTGGTTCATGCATAAATATATAATGCATGGATTCTTATGGAAACTTCATAAGGATCATCATAAAAAAGATCACAAGTCCTGGTTTGAGCGAAACGATGCATTTTTCTTATTCTATGCTATTTTAAGCATAGTTTCATTTTTTTTATGGGAAACAGGCACTCTGTTATTGGGACTTCCTATTGGAATTGGTATTTTTTTATATGGACTAACATACTTTTTAGTTCATGATATTTTTATCCACCAAAGGTTTAAATTTTTCAAAAAAACTAATAACAGATATGCTAAAGCTTTAAGAAGAGCTCATAAAATTCATCATAAAAATATTAATAAAGAAAAAGGTGAATGCTTTGGAATGCTTTGGGTACCCTTAAAATACTTTAAAGATTAGATTATTTTTCAATCCACTTATTTTTAAAATTACAGTTTTTATAGTCTGTGTTAATATTAATATAGGTAGATTCTATTTTTTCATCCATCCATTCTTTTATCCTTGAAACCTGCTTTTCTTTTAAAGCAAGATCTTTTATTTTAGTATAATCCCTGGAGTAATTAGCTTTGTGCTCATCATACCTATTTGTTACTTTGAGAATTTTATATTTCTTTAATCCTGAACGATCTTCTTCAAGAAAAGGAGAAGATATTTCATTGTCTTTTAACTCTCTAACTTGATTATAAAGCAAAGGATCCATCTTTGTTAATTCAAATCTTTTATCTCCAGTTGCAGGATTTATAAGAGCTCCGCCATTTAGTCTGGTCTCTTTTTCATTTGAAAACTGATAAGCAGCAGCTTCAAAACTAATCTCATCATCATTTATCCTAGTTCTTAAGGTATCAATTATTGCTCTGGCATTATCTAAATCAGAGGCGTCAATTTTTGGAGTCAACAAAATATGTTTA
>NZZH01000060.1 GCA_002702405.1 Flavobacteriaceae bacterium
TTTATTTGAACTTCTTTGACATTTTGTTTTATTGATTTTTTTCCGATATATGGATTGGAAATTTTATTTCCTTTATAACTTCCAGTACCATCAATTTTAAAACTACACTCCTCATAATTTCCAATTTTCCCACCACCAACATCGTGCATTTTTTGGAGAAGCATATCGGCTTTATTTTCTGGAATATATGTAATCAATTTTTTTAATGTATTTTTTTCAGGTATAAGAATTTGAGTTTTTTTAAGTCCAATTACCTTTGATATTTTATGATTTACTCCAAATTTATGTTTATCTAAAGCTGTATGAATAGCGTAAATTGCTATATCATTTTTAATGGCTTTTATTATTGTTTTTTGAACATAATCTTCTCCAGTAAGTTTTTTTAAGCCTGAAAAAATTATTGGATGGAAGCTTACTATTAAATTGTACTTTTTATTAATAGCTTCATCTATAATATCTTCTGTCGAATCAATTGTTATGAGTATTCCAGTACAAGTTTTTTGAGTGTTACCAACCAACAATCCCACATTATCATATTCTTCGGCATATGTCAGTGGAGCCCAGTCTTCAAGAACTTTTATTACTTCTTGGATTTTCATTAAAAAGCTGTTGGTATACAAATATAACACTATCTTTCAGGTGATGAAAAATCTTCGCTTTCTTCTTTTCCCTTTTGCCCTATTATATGGTTTTATAATTTTTATACGAAATCTTTTTTTTGATATTGGAGTTTTTACCTCAAAGAGATTTAACATCTTAAGCATTGGTATAGGTAATTTGTCCATGGGTGGAACCGGTAAATCGATTCTTGTAGAGTATTTGATTTTATATTTAAAGGATAAATATAAACTGGCAACATTAAGTAGAGGTTACGGTAGATCTTCAAAGGGATTTATAATTGCTGAAAAAAATTCTTTACCCACTGAAGTTGGAGATGAACCTTTCCAGTTTTTAAATAATCATCCCGAAATAAAAGTTACTGTATCTGAAAACAGAAGAATTGGAGTTGATAAAATAAAAACAAAACTTCCTGAAATTGACCTTATAATTTTTGATGACTTGATGCAGCACCGATGGGTGAAAAGCGATTTTTTAATTGTCACTACATCTTTCCATAAACCGTTTTTTGATGATCATTTGTTTCCTGTTGGAATGTTAAGAGAACAAAAAAAAGAAATTAGGCGTGCAGATGTTATTCTGATTACTTCAACTCCCCAAAATATAAAGTATGATGAAAAGAATAATTTTTTAAATAGAATTAAAATCTTTTATACTGGAAAGGTCTTTTTTACAAGATTAAGATATTCAAATAGCCTTTTTAATTTAAATCATAAAATCTCTTATAAAACTTTAGCTTTAAACCCATTTATACTTGTCACGGGGATTGCAGATTCTACAGGTATTGTTGAGTATTTAAAATTGAATAATTATATTTTTGAGCATCTTAAATATTCAGATCATCACAATTATTCTAAAAATGACTTTGAACTGATTAATAAAAAGGGGAAGAGTAAAATTATTTTGACTACAGAAAAAGATTTTGGAAAATTGTCACTAAAATTAAAATCTCTAAAGCTTTATTATATAAAAGTATATCTTGAATTCTTAAATCAAAGCGAGGCTAAGACATTTAATGATCTAGTGAAAAGCCCACTATCTTCTATGTAATGTGTTTTTGCGCTTTGTATGATGATCGAACAAGAGGACCACTTTCTACATGTCTAAAACCAAGACTCTCACCAATTTTTTTATAATCATCAAAAACTCTAGGCTCGATAAATGATTTTACCGGGAGATGCTTTTTTGAAGGTTGAAGATATTGTCCAATTGTGAGAACATCAACTCCGACTTCTCTTAGATCTTCTAATGATTCAATAACTTCTTCTTTTTGTTCCCCTAAACCTAACATTATTCCAGATTTAGTTCTTTTTACCCCCTTGTCTTTTAGATATTTTAAAACAGTTAAACTTCTATCGTACTTTGCTTGAATTCTAACTTCTTTGGTTAGTCTTCTCACAGTTTCCAAATTATGAGAAATTACTTCAGGTTCAACATCAATAATTCTATCCAGGCTAGTCTCATCTCCTTTAAAATCAGGAATAAGTGTTTCAAGAGTAGTATTAGGATTCAATCTTCTTATAGCAATTATTGTTTCTCGCCATAAAATAGAACCATTATCTTTTAAATCATCTCTATCAACTGATGTTACGACAGCATGTTTTATACCCATAATTTGAATAGATTTTGCAACTTTAATAGGTTCTTTCCAGTCTACTTCATCTGGCCTTCCAGTTTTTACGTTACAAAAACCACAGGACCTAGTACAGGTATTACCTAATATCATGAATGTTGCTGTTCCCTCTCCCCAACATTCACCCATATTTGGGCAGCTTCCTGAGGAACAAATTGTATTGAGCTTATATTTATCTACAAGTTTCCTTAGGTCTGAGTAATTTTTTCCTGTAGGTAACTTTACCCTTAACCATTCAGGCTTTTTATGAGTAGTATCTTTATCTATGACATCAAGTTTTAAATTCCAAAGATACGAAGTTGACCTACAGACTCAAAAGATAAAGTAAAGTAAATCCAATTAAAAAAGAAATTCCTAAAACACTGAGTAATTTCATAATCTTATTAGGATGATCTGATATGGGCATATGTTTACTAATTACCAGTCTGTAGTTTAGAATTGCATAGAAGGGAGCAGTTATAAATGATAATACAGTTGCTATCTGAACTAGTAATCCCATTTCGGATAATAGAAAAATAAAAATAAGACAGGTGCCAGCTGCTAAAATAGATATGAATAGAAAGTAAAAGTTCTTATCATTTTTATTAAACAGTAATTGAATAGTTTTGGACATGGCTCTTGGTGAGGCGTCCAATGTGGTTATAGTAGTGCTTAGCATTGTGGTAAATGCAGCAATTGAAATAATAAAATAAGAGGTTTCTCCAAGACTTGAGGTATAGAGATTAATTAGTTGCTCAGCAAAGACATTTCCTTGATTTGAAAACTCAAGGCCAGATCCAAACATTACAAGAGCACCTAATCCAATAAAACAAATTCCAAGTATAACAGTGGTAAGATAACCTACATTAAAATCAAACATTCCTTCATCTATCTTAAATTGTTTTTTTAATTCTTTTTTCTTTTCTATCGCCCATATAGAATGCCAAATTGAAATGTCAAGTGGTGCAGGCATCCAACCCATAAAAGCAACTAAAAAAAGAAGGCCTGCCCCTTTAGGGAAAGTCTGGTTTAGCTTGATAACTTCAGGACTTTTAAAAAAAGCTATAGAAACAGCTAAAATTGTACTTATTGATAAAATAATAATGATAAGTTTTATCATTTTATCAAGTAATTTATATTTCCCTATGAGTAAAATAAAATAACATGTAAATGTTATAAAAATACTCCAAAAAACCATGTTTGAAGAAATTCCAAAAAGGTTTGAAGCCAAACCTGCTGTAACAATTGTAACAGCTGTTTGGATAGTAAACATTGTTGCTATATTTAAAAAAAAATAAAACCACAAATACCCTTTCCCTAATTTATAATAGCCGTCTAAAAGACTTTCACCTGTAGCTAAAGCATATCTAGGGCCATATTGAAAAAAAGGATATTTAAAGAGGTTAACCAAAAGGAGTGCCCATAAAAGACCCCATCCATAATCAGCACCCGCTCTTGTAGATTGGACTAGATGAGAAACTCCAATTGCAGCTCCTGCAAACAACAATCCTGGCCCAAGTTTTTTAATATTGATTTTCAGCATTTATCTTAATATTCAAAAGATTTTTAGCTCTTAATATTTTAACTTTTACTGTATTTAGGGGCTGATTTAATTTTTCACTTATTTCCTTATAAGAGAGATCTTCAAAAAATCGAAGCTGTAAAATTTTTTTATATTCATCTTTAAGTGATTTCATTGATTCAAGAATGTGTTCTAATTTTTGAGAATTTATAACTATTTCTTCTGGTGAAATAGAGGTAGGGTAATTTGTATTCTTAAGATTTAATGGACTAGTTTCTATTTTAGAAATTTTATTTTTTTCTCTTAAAAAATCTTTGTATAAATTTTTTGAGATGGTCAAAAGCCAAGTTTTGAAGTTATAATTGGAATTATAAGAGTCTATCTTGTCAAAGGCTTTCGCAAAAGTTTTAACAGCTATATCCTCTGCTATTTCATCGTTTTGAATTGTTTTAAGCATATAGCCATAGAGGTAATTCCAGTGTATATCAAATAAAATTTTAAATGACTTTTGGTTCTTTTTTTTTGCCCCTTGAATAATTTCTGCTAGATCTTTCATAGAGCTGATTTTATGTAAATTTTTTCAATTGAGCTGGGGATTTTGTCCCTCACAATTTTTTTCTGAAGGTAATTTACCACAATAAGAACAAGGTTCATTTTTATTTTTTAAAAAAGGACTCTGACTTGCACAAGTTCCAGAGAATTCTCCATTTTTTTTGGCCCATATTTTTATAGAAATTCCAGCAATTGCAATGCTAACAAGAATAAAAGTTATTAAAAATAATTCCATATAAATCAAAATTAAAAAAATATATTTCTAAAAGTTAATTTTATCAAATCAAAATCAGGTTATTTGATCTAAATTGCTAAAAACAATTTTAAAATAATAGTAAAGAAATACTAAGGAGACAGAGAATTTTAAAAATGCACCAGAAAGAAACCCAATAAAAGCCCCAAATGCAGCTTTTAAAGCATTTTCTGATTCTTTTGGCTTTGCGATTAATTCTCCTAAAAAAGCCCCTAAAAAAGCTCCAACAAGAACACCTAAAGGCCCCAGAAATAGAAGTCCTATAACAAGGCCAATTGTCGAACCCCACATTCCCCATTTTGTTCCTCCAAATTTTTTTGCGCCTAATGCAGGTATTATATAATCGATTAAAAAAACTAAAATTGAAATAATAAGAGTTACAAATAAAAATAAATTTCCGTCTAATTCAATAGACGTTTGATGTAGAATTAATAATCCAATCCATCCAGTAATTGGTCCTGGCAATACAGGTAAAAAACTTCCTATTATTCCTAGAATAATAAAAACAAGTCCTAAGGAAATAAGTAAGAAATCCAAATTAAAATAATTATTAAATCAGACAAAATTAGAGATCTTTAATAAGATTTTTCTTAAAAGTTGTAATTTTATTAAATAGAATAAGTAATATACTATNATGGGAATNTATAAAAACTTGCGAAGTTTAATTTTAGNNGCGCCGNTAGCAATTATTATTTCATGTGATTTTTTTGACTCNTCTGGTATTTCTGACAAGGAAATTAAAACTGCTTCAAAATGGTCNAAAAATGACCAGCCNCCAANTTANCCNGAATGNGANNCTTTNTCTATAGATTCTCAAATTGATTGTATGTCTGATATATTATCATCTTATATTACTGAATANGTTTATTCTTCTAATATTATTGCTAAAGGAGATATAAATGAAGAAATTCANTTAATTATTAAAATTGACAANGAAGGATTTTTTAGTTTATCTGAANTTCAAANTTCTGATAATATAATTGAACTTTTACCTGATATTNANGNTTTNCTTAGTGATGCAGTNATTTCTCTTCCTCAAGCNTTACCTGCNACCAAAACNAATGTNGGNACTTTTGTTGAAACAAAATTGACTTTACCTATTNAAATAACTGCATNAGCTTCTGAATGATAACTCAGGAAAAAATTATTTTAGGNATAGATCCCGGAACAACAATAATGGGTTTTGGNTTAATAAAAATAGTTGGTTCGAAAATNAATNTACTCCAATTAAATGAATTAAAAATGCAAAAGTACAAGGATCATTATATAAAACTTAAACTTATATTCTCNAGAACCCTTGATTTGATNGAAGAATTTAAACCNGATGAAATTGCAATTGAAGCACCATTCTTTGGAAAGAATGTTCAATCAATGCTGAAATTAGGAAGAGCTCAGGGAGTTGCAATGGCAGCTGGTTTATCCCGTGAAATTCCAATTATTGAATATTCCCCTAGAAAGATAAAAATGTCTATTACTGGAAATGGGAACGCTAGTAAAGAGCAGGTAGCTAAAATGCTTCAAAATCTTTTACAAATTAAAACTCTGCCAAATAATCTAGATGCAACTGATGGACTAGCTGCAGCTGTTTGTCATTTTTTTAATAAGGATAATTTATCCTCAGGAAAGAGATTTTCTGGATGGAAATCATTTCTAAACCAAAACCCCCATAAAATTAAAAAAGTATAATTATTTTAATTTGTTACTTAATAAATTTTGATGGCTGGAATCTATATACATTTTCCTTTTTGTAAACAAGCATGTGATTATTGTAATTTTTATTTTTCTACTAAAATGAAAAATAAAGAAGATTTAATTCTCTCTGTTAAAAAAGAGATTGATTTGCGTCATCATGAATTAGTGGCAGATGCTTTGGAGAGTATTTATTTTGGTGGAGGATCTCCATCAATAATGAGTCTGAAGGAAGTAGATAGTATAATATCTAAAATACAGCAGAAATTCTTTATTTCAAATAAAACGGAGATAACTCTGGAAGTAAATCCAGATGATGTTTCAAGAGAATATGTTAAGGGTCTAAAAAAGATTGGTATTAATCGATTAAGTATAGGTGTTCAATCTTTTTTAGAGAAAGATCTTTTGATGATGAATCGAAATCATTCATCTGTTCAGTCTATAAAAGCCCTTGAAGTTATTTCAGAAATTTTTGAAAATTATTCTGTAGACTTAATTTATGGAATTCCTGGATCCAGTCTTAAAGATTTTGTGTACAACATTGAAAAAGCATTGGAGTTTGTGCCAAAACATTTTTCATGTTATGCACTAACTGTTGAAGCTAAAACAGTTCTTAATCATAAAGTCAAGAACAAAACAATTTTGATGCCAGTTGATCATCTAGTAAAAAAACAATTTGATAAAATGATTTCGATTTTTGAAGGCAAAAGATATTTACACTATGAGATTTCAAATTTTGCGCAATCAAATTATCAATCAATCAATAACAGTAATTACTGGCTTGGAAAACCCTATTTGGGCATAGGCCCTTCAGCACACAGTTTTGATGGTAATTTTAGAAGAAGTTGGAATATCTCAAGTACTAATGGTTATTTAAAATCAATTAATAATGGAGAACTTCCTCTTGATGGAGAAAATCTCAAAATATCGGAATCTTACAATGAATATATTATGTTAAGCCTTAGAACATCATCAGGTATTTCTATTCAAAAGATTGAAAGGAAATTTGGGAATGCATACTTAAAATATCTAAAAAAGCAGATTAAAAAACATATAGATTCAAAACTTTTACATTTAGATGGTGATACTATAAGAATTACATCAGACGGTAAGTTTTTGTCTGATAAAATAGCCTCAGATTTATTTAAATTATAAAAAGAAAAATGATATTTAGATTTATTTGCAAAAGTTCTTATAGAATAAAATAATTGTTTCTATTCCTTTATAAAAATTTTTGACACCAAAATGTTCATTTGGTGAATGAATTGCGTCGCTATCAAATCCAAATCCCATTAAAACAGTTTTTGAACCAAGAATTTTTTCAAACATCGGAACAATTGGTATACTTCCACCATCTCTTTTTGGCTGAGGCTTTATACCAAAACTTTCAGTATATGCCTTTTCAGCTGCAAGATATCCAGGATTGTTAATTGGCATAAGATAAGGTTCTCCTCCATGATGCGTCATAACTTTTATTTTGACACTTTTTGGAGCAATGCTTTCGATATGCTTTTTAAACATAGCGCTAATTTCTTTCCAATTTTGATTTGGGACTAACCGCATTGAAATTTTTGCGTGAGCAGTACTTGGAATTACAGTTTTAGANCCCTCTCCTATNTATCCNCCCCATATTCCATTAACATCCAAAGTTGGNCGGATAGATCTTCTTTCGTCTGTGTTGTATTTTAATTCTCCATGAGTTAAATTTATATCTAGTGATTTTTTGAAATTCTTTTCATCNGATTCAGAAAAAATGATCTTTTCTCTTTCCTTTTCAGAGAGCTCAATTACATCCTTATAAAAANCTGGAATTGTGATTTTATTATCCTTATCATGTAATGATGTTATAATNTTATTAAGAATATTAATTGGATTAGCCACGCTTCCNCCATATAATCCAGAATGNAAGTCCCTATTTGGCCCCATAATGGTTAATTCCATATAACTTAANCCTCTTAAACCAACAGTTATTTTGGGCTCTTCTAAACTNCCAATACCTGTATCNGATATTATTATTATATCAGATTTTAGTTTTTCCTTAAAATTATTTACGNANCTCTCTAAATTTTCACTACCAACTTCTTCTTCACCTTCAAATAAAAATTTCANATTGCATTTAAGANTATTGGAATTTTTTAGAATTTGAAAAGCCTTNACATGCATATATAACTGCCCNTTATCATCGCATGANCCTCTNGCGAATATTGCCCCNTCNGGATGAATTTTTGTTTTTNTAATNACNGGNTCAAAGGGNGGACTTTNCCANAAATTAATNGGATCNGGAGGCTGTACATCATAATGCCCATAAACTAGTATTGTTGGCAATGTTTTTGAAATGAAATTTTCGCCGTAAACAATAGGGTGTCCTTTTGTTTTTTCAATTTGAACTTTTTCACATCCTGCATCAAGAAGTTTTTTAGCAATCCAATTAGCCGCTTTTTTTACATCATTTTTGTAATTAGGATCTGCACTTATAGAAGGTATTTTTAAAAAATCAAACAATTCATCTAAATATTCTTTTTTTTCAAATGNCATTTTTATTGAAATTTAANATCTAAATTAACAAAACATAATTTCTTTTTAACTACTCTAAATTAATTTATCAAAACTTGATTATATTTACCGGCNAATTAAAAGCGGGTGTGGTGAAATTGGTAGACACGCTAGATTTAGGATCTAGTGCTTCACGGCGTGTGGGTTCGAGTCCCTCCACCCGCACAATTTNAAATTCAACCTTTATGTTGGATTTTTGGAGTAAAAAATTATTTATTTCTGTTTATCCTAAAATCATCCAATTTAATGTCATCTAAGCCATCTTTATCAAAAGGATATTCCATTTGGTCTTGAATGTTATAAAGTGATATTAATATAAACTCACTAAGCATAACAATAAAGTATGTTAATGGTTCAGATCCAATAGCATCGAGTCCTATCTTGTTTACTACAGCAGGTGTATAAATAACAGGGAAGAGATATATAAAAATTAGACAATATGCTTTAAGACTTATAGGAGTTCTGTGAGTATGGATAGCAATTAAATTTTCTTGNGCAATATGAACATCTCTTATNAACCTAAATATTTTTTGTCTTGNTCCACCTTGAATATTTTCCTCATTTTCTCTTACAAAAGCAAAAATTGCTTCTGTTTTTTCATCAATACTCTTTGTATTGGTATCAGATTGAGATAGATGATCTAAAAAAGAATCACNTAGTTCAATTAGTAATTTCTTAGATTTTTCTTTNGCTTCATCGCTGAGATTGGCGCTATTAANAAAGAAATATTCGATAGTTCTCAACGCTCCTCTGTATAAACTTAAATGCTCTAAGGCTTTTTCACGNCTTCTAAAAGCACCCCTTATAGCAAAAACCAGTGGAAAAATTATAGCAATGCTTATAAGAGTTAAGTCTATATTGTAGACTATTCGAAATTTGTAAGCAAAAAAAGGTAAAGCAAATGAGAGTAAAAGCGTTATCAGCGTTCTATGATTGATTATTGAAAGATACCGTATCACAACTTTTTTTTATTAAATTAGCCTTTAAATCTATTAACTATATTATGAAAAAACAAGTATTTTTTATTCTGAGTTTTATTTTCTCNTTTCAAATATTTGCTCAGGACACTGAAAGCAGTAATTCCCTGTTTGAAGATCAAACTCCATTAAAAGTTAAAATCAACTACTCAAACAAGGAAATGAACAAGAAAACTAATGATTCAACATATATTACAACNGACCTTTCATATATGGANGGATCATCTTGGAAAACTTTTGAGGTTAATTTGAGAGCAAGAGGTAATTTTAGAAGGGCTAAATGTTATTTCCCTCCTATAAAGATGAAAATAAAAAAGGCTAATAGAGAAGGTACTCTATTCTCTGAAAACAAAACATTAAAACTTGTTTTACCATGTTTACAGCAAAAAGAAAAGAATGATAATATTATTCAAGAACTTCTAGGNTATAAATTCTATGAAGTATTTTCTCCTTATCATTTTAAAACCAGAGAATTGGATATTGAATTTGAAGAGCCAAAAGGTAAAAAGANAAAAGTTTATCAATTAAAAGGATTTTTAATTGAGGATGATAAAAAAGTTGCAAAACGTTTTGATGGAAGAGTTTTTGAAAGGTATACTCATCCCTTAGCCATGGATGCAACCACATCTGTTCAAAATACTTTTTTTCAATATATGATAGGAAATACAGATTTTTCAGTTGCATATCAACATAATGGAAAATTATTATTTGTAAATAAAAAAATCATGCCGTTACCCTATGATTTTGATATGTCTGGATTGGTCAATGCAAGTTATGCTGTTGCTAATGAAACCCTTGGAATCTCTTCTGTTCGAGAGAGGAAATATAGGGGATTTAAAAGAGCTCAAACAATCATCGATCAAGTAAGAGATGAATTTATATCAAAGAAGAGTAAGATTTTTGAAATAATTGAAAACTATAAAGATCATTTTGAACTGGAATCAGAGTACTCTTCTGTCAAGGAATACATTGAGGAGTTTTATGAGATTCTTGAAGATGATGNAGCTTTCCAGAAAAACATTGTTGCTCAGTTAAGAACAAAATAGAATATTAGGGACCATTTATTGATTCTAACATCTTTTGAAAGATAGATGTGTTTTCGTAGATACCAGAAAATTTTTCTGAGTTTGGCCCATAGCTAAATACAGGCACCATGGTAGCAGTATGACCCAAAGTTGTGTATTGAGCTTCAAACCGAAAAGTTTTTATATTCCCCTTATTTATTCCCATTCCTCCTGTTTCATGGTCAGCAGTTACTATAACTAAAGTGTTTTGATCTTTTTTAGCAAATTCAAAAGCTACATCAATAGCACCATCAAAATCTTTGAATTCTGAAACAATATAATCTGTATCGTTCCCATGTCCTCCCCAATCAATTTGAGAACCTTCAACCATTATAAAAAAAGGATTTTTTCTAGTATCCATTTTTTCAAGAGTTGATGATAAAAGATCTTCTAATGAGGGTTTTCTTAAATCAAGAGCCCTAGGAGGTTCATCAGTGTATGTAAAATACCCAAGTTTATTAGATTCAGATTTNTTGAATCTAGAGAAACTAGCAACAATTTCATAACCATTTTCTTCCATTTCATTTAAAAGGTTTCGTTTATCATCTCTTTTATTGAAATGCTTTTGACCACCACCTATAAAATAATCAACTTCATGTTCACTTAATTGAAGNGCAATTTCTTGGTATTCTTTTCTTGATATAACTTTAGCATAGAAAGAAGCTGGAGTAGCATGAACAATACTTGAAGTTGATATCAATCCAGTTATATAATTTTTAGATTCGCATATGTCTAGTATGGATTTTAAGGGTTGTCTAGCCATGCTAACTCCTACAGCACCATTATAGGTTTTTTTACCACATGCTATTGCAGTACCACTCGCTGCAGAGTCTGTTACAAGTGCATTTGCTGAGTGGGTCTTTTGTAGACCAATAACGTTGAATTTTTCAAGAGCAGATGAATTTTTACCAGCATACATGCCAGCAGATATTTGTGAAAGTCCCATTCCGTCTCCGATTAATAAAATTATATTAATTGGAGGGTTTTCATTTAATTCGCGAAGTCTCTCAAGTGTAGTTACCTGGCTATATCCAAGAGTAATTGAAAAGAGAGTTAAAAAAAATATTTTTTTCATAAAAACTGTTCAAATATAGTATAATTTGCAGCTATTCACATAGTATTTTTTAATATGAGTTATTATTTTGGTATTGCCTCCTAGGGTTTTACTCTTGTGTTTTTGTCAATAGTAAATTTTTCAAAATCATTTTTTGATTCAATTTCAAATAAAATGTCGCACTTATTACTTGAGCTTAGAAGATGAAAAAGTTAAGTCAAAGCAACTACCAAATTGATTCTTTTTAGCTAATTTTGATTGATTGTAAGTATATGATTATCGAATTCAACAATTCTGAAATTCTTTGAAACATTAAAAAAAAGCNCTTTTAAATCAATCTTCTAAGAACGAATAAATGGATATAGATTTTATAGTTACTTGGGTCGATATGGATGACACTGTATGGAAAGAAGAATTTTATCGTTATTCTGGAAAAATTGANAACANTGTTAATGAGCTGTCAGAAGCNCGTTTTCGNGATTATGGATTTTTGAAGTATTGGTTTCGAGGAGTTGAAAAATTTGCTCCATGGGTTAGAAAAGTTCATTTTGTCACTTCTGGTCAAAAACCAGATTGGCTCAATACAAAACATCCTAAGCTAAACCAAGTAAGTCATAAAGACTACATACCCAAACAATATTTACCTGTTTTCAATTCCAACTTAATTGAAATTTATATGCACAAGGTCCCAGATTTGTCGGAACAATTTGTGTATTTCAATGATGATTTCTTTATTACCAACCACCTCTCCTCTAATCAATTTTTCGAACACGGATTACCAAAAGACATTGCCGCTTTTCGCAAAAATACTGGGTTTTCACAATTTGAAAAGATGCTCAAAAACAATATCCGATTAATCAATAAGCATTTTGACAAAAAAGAAGTGTTTAAAAAGGATGCCTNGAAATGGTACCACCCATCTTATGGAAAAAAAGGAAGGTTGAATTATTTGCTTAAGTACTACAATAAGTTCATCACATTACGTACTCCCCACAATGCACAGCCATTTTTGAAAAGCACCTTTAACGATGTATGGAAGCATTGTGAAAAAGAACTAAAAGAGATGTCTCATCATCGATTTCGGAGTAATAAAGATTTAACCCCAGAACTCTTTAAAACTTGGCAAATATGTAGCTCAAACTTTATTCCATACAATCCCTACCAGCATAGCAAAATGTTCCCCTTGATGATTAGATCCAAAAAAGCAATCAAAGCTGTTCGTGAACAGACCTACTCTTTGGTTTGTTTAAATGACAGTATTTACATCAGGAATTATCAAAAAACAATGGAAAATATTAAACGTTCGTTCGAGACTATTTTACCAGAAAAATCATTATTTGAGCTTTAAACACAAATTTTTGAGAAGTAAAGCTTCCTATTTTTCAAATGCAGCTTTTGTAGGAAATAACTTTTTTAAAAACGGCTCTACCTTTGCCCTATGTTCATCCCTAGCATGTTCTGAATCATTCAAACAAAAAAGTTTAGGATTATATTTATCTATTTTTCTTTGNTAATTGGTTTTGTGAACTTTCAATCTACAAGATTCCTTTCGATCTGCATACGCCAATAATCCTTTTTCATTTGCAATAGCGTAGTAATTTACTAGCATTCGGTGTATGTCAGATTTATGTCTGAAACGATTCATNAACATCGATTCNAATTCATCTTTAAATACGTCTTCCACAATTGCCTTATAGTCNCTTTTTAAAAAAGCATCAATATTGTGGTGCTGTTTGATAGGATAGAAAAGCTTAAATTTTTTTTCAAATAACTTATAAGCATTTTCAATCGCTAGCCTGTAAGCGTTAATGTTGTAGTTGAAAAACCGTTTTAAGCNAATTTTTTGTCTTACTANCGGATCATATAACATCCTCATTATTGGTATCCCATCTTTAAAGAAAAAAGAAGGATCCAGATCAGCATTGACAAACATATCATCATTGGAATAAAGATAATGTTCTGATAATCCTGGAATTTTATAAATAAAATGCTCAATTACGCTAGAATTAAAATTTGGCAGTATTTCCTTTGGCATTACTTTGGTGTGATCAATAATCTCAATTTTAGGATGATCGGTATTTAAAAAAGAGGGGATTTGGCCATCGGTAAGAATAAATATTTTTCTAATCCAAGGCAGGTGTTTGTNAACTGATCTCAAAGCATATTTTAACTCTTGATTGTCTTGGTAACGTCCNGAGGTCTCAGCTTTCTNATTCACAAAACATTCCTTTTTTTTCAACCACTCTGGATCACTTCCGTCGACCCACAAATAAACAAGATCAATTTCCATACTTTAGTTAGTTCTTATNTAATTGATTATGTGTAAAATGCAAAACTATTTTTCCAAAAATAGTTTTTTATTACTGAAAGGCAGATGCTTTTCTTAATTTTGCCTGGATGAAAAAAATTGAAATGGTTGACCTTAAGGGTCAGTATAAAGAAATTGAACAGGAGATTCAAAAATCTTTAAATGAAGTTTTGCACTCAACTAAGTTTATTAAAGGNCCTGATGTTANTGATCTTGAAAGAGACTTAGAAGAGTATTTAGGGGTAAATCATGCAATAACTTGTGGAAGNGGAACAGATGCTCTTCAAATAGCTTTGATGAGTTTGGAGCTTAATCCTGGGGACGAAATAATAACAACCGATTTCACATTTGCTGCAACGATAGAAGTCATTTTGCTTCTTAGATTGAAACCGGTTTTAGTTGATATTGATTCAAAGACATTTAATATTGACCCAACTAAAATTAAAGAATCAATAACTAAAAAAACTAAAGCAATAATTCCTGTTCATCTCTTCGGACAGACATCAGATATGGATCAAATTACTCAAATTGCTAAAGAAAATAATTTATTTATAATTGAGGACAATGCACAGTCAATGGGTGCCAATTATANTTTTTTAAATAATAAAGAAAAAAAAGCTGGTACAATAGGCGATATTGGNACAACTTCTTTCTTCCCCTCAAAGAATCTTGGAGCTTATGGAGACGGTGGTGCAATTTTTACTGANAACAATAAGATTGCTGATAGGATTAGAGCCATAAGTAATCATGGAATGTACAAAAGATATTATCACGATTTACTGGGGGTGAATTCAAGGTTAGATTCAGTACAAGCTGCAATTTTAAAGGTTAAGTTAAAGTATCTTGATTCCTANAATCAAAAAAGGCAAAATGCTGCAAACCNATATAATAATNCTCTAAGAAATTATGAAAATATTATAACTCCATTTCACAACAGATTGAGATCTTCACACGTATATCATCAATATACNATTAGAGTTCTCAATACTAATAGAGATAAATTAGCAGAGCATCTTAGCAATGATAATATTCCANATGGTATTTATTATCCTGTTCCGCTTCATAGACAAAAAGCTTATAAGAATGATGATTATATTGAGGATAATTTCAAGGTTACAAACAAAATGGTTGATGAAGTAATTTCTTTACCAATGCACAGCGAGTTAGAGGAAAATCAAATTGATTATATTAGTGNTTCAATAAAGTCATTTTTTAAAAACAAATAAAATGAGAATATNTACAGTATTTATTTTTNTAAGCCTTTTTACATATGCCCAACAAACATATATTCAGTGTGGCAAAATTTTTGATTCTAAGAAAGGAGTTTTAATAAGTGAATCTACTATCATTGTTGAAAATGAAAAAATTTTAGATATTAAAAAAGGCTTTATATCTTCAGATAAATCAACTGANAAGATTATTGATCTAAAATCAAAATATGTTCTTCCAGGACTTATAGACATGCATGTTCATTTGGAAGGAGAAACTGATCCGAAGAGATATTTAAAAAAATACACTGAAAATGAAGCTGATAGAGCGTATGGTTCTGTAAAATATGCTGAACGTACTTTACTTGCTGGCTTTACAACAGTTCGTGATTTAGGAGGTACTGGAGTTAATGTTTCACTCAGAAATGCCATAAATTCTGGAGATGTTATTGGCCCCAGAATTTATACTTCAGAAAAATCNCTAGGAACNACTGGCGGTCATGCTGANCCGACAAATGGATCTAATCGAAAGCTNATGGGTAATCCTGGACCAAAAGAGGGAGTTNTCAATTCTGTTGATGATGCTAAAAAGGCTGTTAGGCAACGNTATAAAAATGGAGCAGATTGTATAAAAATTACTGCTACCGGAGGTGTTTTGAGTGTTGCAAAAAGTGGACAAAATCCTCAGTTTACGTTTGAAGAAATTAAGGCTGTTGTTGAAACTGCTNGTGATTATGGAATGCATGTTGCTGCTCATGCCCATGGAGATGAGGGGATGTATCGAGCTGTATTAGCTGGTGTTAAAACAATTGAACACGGTACATTAATGAGTGAAAGGACAATGGATCTAATGAAGAAAAAGAATTCATTTCTAGTCCCTACGATAACTGCTGGTAAGCAAGTTGAGGAAAAAGCAAAAATACCAGGTTACTATCCTGATATAATTGTTCCCA
>NZZH01000061.1 GCA_002702405.1 Flavobacteriaceae bacterium
TATACTCCTTTCATTATGAGTACCTGCAAATAACAATATATTTCTTATATTTTTGATTATAAGGGAAATGCCAGCATCATAATTTTCGTCAGTTTCATTTTTGCTAATGCATATGGGCGAGTCATAATTCATCTTTCTCGCACGTATATTCTCCGCCTCTAAATAAGCACCGCGAACCAGTTTAATTCCTAATTTAAAATTTTCCTTATTGGATCTTTCGATTAGTTTTTCTAAATAACTCAGCCTGTCTTTTCTATACATTTGAAGTGTTGTAAAGACCCAAACCTCTTTTTGATTATACTTTTTCATGAGGGACTCCATCAAATCGTCAATTATATTTTGCGTCCAACTTTCTTCTGCATCAACCATTACTTTAATTTTTGAATTAATTGCATGAGAAATCACTGCTTCAAACCTATTTTTTACTTTTTCCCATTCATCCCTTTCATTATTAAGCAGATTATCTCCTNTACTTAATTTCATAAAGAGTGATGATCTCCCAAAGCAAGAGGGTTTGAAGACTACAAAAGGCATATATTCATTTTTTTTTGAGAAATCAATAGTTTTTATTTTTTTAGACAAAAACTTTTCAAAGGATTCNTCTTTTGATCCTGCTTCGACAGAATAATCTATAACAGAAAATATGTTATTNTTTCCAAGTTTTTTTACTGTACTTAAAGATTCTTCATAGTTTTCTCCAGCACAAAAATGATTAAAAAGAGTATTTTTTACTAATCTTTTAATCGGAAACCGAATTTTAATTGCAAATTTTATTAAACTCGTCCCCAGTTTTGATATAGTTNGAGATGAAAGAATTTTATATATAAATTTTGATTTTAAGAGGTCTGAATTTTTCTTAGCAGAAAAAGCAGTCTTCGTATTTTCAAAAATCATCTCACNATTTATTTNTTCAAATATACCTTAATTAATNTCACAATATATTATTAAAGATTAATCATATTATCTTTATATGTTATTTTTGAAGAATGATTAAAAATTCTAAACCAATAGATGCAAATGGATATTTAGTTGAGTTCTCAAAAAATGCTTTTAGTTCTCTAAATACCATTATTAATAGCAAAGGATATTCTTCTATATTTATTCTGGTTGATTCAAACTCCAAGAATCTATGTCTTAAATATTTTCTTGATAAATTTAAGAACCCAGAAGAATTTAAGATTATTGAAATTAATCCTGGAGAAGAATNNAAAAATCTTAACACTTGTGATTTTGTTTGGAGATATTTGTCCAAAAACGGNGCAGACAGGAAAAGTTTNTTAATTAATTTAGGTGGAGGCGTTATTTCGGATCTNGGCGGTTTCGTTGCGTCAACCTANATGAGGGGAATTGATTTTGTAAATGTNCCTACCACACTGCTTTCAATGGTAGATGCTTCTATAGGAGGGAAATTAGGTGTAGACCTTGATCATTTAAAGAATCAAATAGGAATTGTTGCTAACCCTTTACTTGTTTTAATTGATCCTTATTTTTTACAATCACTATCAAATAATCAGTTTGTAAGTGGTTATGCAGAAATGTTAAAACATGGACTCATAAAAAACAAGAAATACTTTAAAGAATTAATTGATTTTAATTTTTTAGATGACAGGGAGTTGATTGAAAAGTATATATATCAATCAATATTAATAAAAAATGAAATAGTAAAAAGAGACCCAAAGGAACTTGGAGAGAGAAAGCTTTTAAATTTTGGACATACTTTAGGTCACGCTATTGAATCTTATTTTTTAAAGCAAAAAATAGAAAAAAAATTACTACATGGTGAAGCCGTTGCAATTGGTTTGATTCTGGAGTCTTTCATTTCTGTTAGATTAAACGATCTCTCATTAAANGAGGCTAATTATATTGCTAAGTCTATAAATAAAATTTANACTAAAACTGAATTTTTAAATTCAGANATTTCTGCTATAATTAACTTAGTCAGATATGACAAAAAAAACATAAAAGGGGAAAATAGATTTACATTACTTTCTAAAATTGGCGAAGCTAATATTAATAATTCAGTTTCAGTAAAACTAATGGAATTAGCTTTTGACATGTATAAATCCTCTTAGGCAGAGTTTCTGCTAGCATTAATATTCCCAAAAAGAGACCGCGTAACAATTCTTTTGAAAACCTCTATTTTATCNTTATCAAAATTGGGATTAGTTTGATTTTCTCTAATTTTAATGAGAGCATATTGTTGAATTGTAACAAGAGGCTGAACTATTTCTTCTCTTATTTGAATTGAACTTNTACCAGCCTTCTCATTTTCCATTAAGTTAGAAAAGCCNGTTAGCTTNATAATCATTTTCTTNGAAAGCATGTATTCTTTNTTTATTATTTNCCAAAACTCATTAAACTCCTTGTCTTTTTTCATATAAGAAGTTAGTTCAAAAAATGATTTTGTAAGACTCATCATACTATTACTAATTAAGGTTCTAAAAAAAGAGGATCTTTTATAGAGNCCAACNANTGATTTAAACTTATTGTTTTTTTCAAATGATTTTAAAGCACTTCCAACTCCGAAAAAGCCCGGTACATTTTGTTTGGACTGACTCCAACTTCCNACAAATGGTATAGCCCTCAAATCGTTAAAATTTAATTTTTTAGTATTAGCTCTTTTAGAGGGTCTGCTTCCAATGTTTGCCTTTGAATAAAAGTAGAGAGTAGTCATTTTCTCTAGATATGGAATAAATTTTGGNTGAGATTTAAATTGATTATACTTTTGATAGCTTTCTCTAGCCAATGAGTNAAGTGTCTCTATATCATCAGAGCTTAAATTATTTTTNTCTNTTTTGAAAATTTGATTCTCAACCCCAGAGCTTAAAAGCTGCTCCANATTAAATTGGCAGGATTCATTTGTTCCAAAATTGGAACTTATTGTTTGACCTTGAATNGTAAGTTGAATATCATCAGCTTTTATTTTACTGTCTAGTGAAGCGTAGAATTCATGNGTGTTTCCACCTCCCCTTGCTGGAGGCCCTCCTCTGCCATCAAAAAAGGCAATTTTTAAACCAAATTTCTCNGATATTTTNGTTAATNTTTTTTTAGCCNGGTATATACTCCAATTTGCCATGAAGTATCCTCCATCTTTGGTGCCATCAGAAAATCCAAGCATCACAATTTGCTTACCCCCTCTTCGACCAAGATGCTTTATATATTCTTTGTTTTCATAGAGAGATTTCATGACCTCGCCGCATACCTCTAGATCATTAATTGTTTCAAACAATGGAATTATATCAATTTTTGGTTTTTCCCAATTACAAAGTCTAGTCAGAGCAAATAATTCCAGAATATTCTGAGTTGACTGACAATTACTTATTATGTATCTATTGGAACCTTTTTCTCCATTATTTTTTTGAATTAACTTCATAGCTTCAATGCTTTTNAGGGTTTCAAGAGCTANTCCTTTTTTAAAAATGGATGANGNAACGNTTCCTTTTAAAGAGGNGAGAAAAACAAGNTTNNNATCAANNTTCATTTTTATATATTNATCAAAACTTTTGTTAAAGTATTTGGANGTATTTGGATGAGATATAATCTCTTCAAAAACNTNNCTATGNANCCTTGAATCTTGCCTNATNTCAAGGCTNGCAAAATGAAANCCAAATATTTTAACTTTNTTAATGAGNTCTAATATTAAATCTTCATAAAGNCCATTNTGTTCCTTGATTATNATTTCANGTATNTCATTTAAGGATTTTANAAANTTGTTTGAATTGAANCNNTCTAATTTATTTTCAGNGTATAAAAGAGTATTTATTTTTTTTTCTAAATTTTCAATTTTAANTTCAATGTTATCAAAAGTCAACTTTCTTTTAAGTTNCTTAAGTTCGCGATAGTAATTTTTTAAAATAGATGATTTTAATTTTTCAGCTGTTTTTAATGTAATTTCAGATGTGACATAGGGATTTCCATCTCTATCTCCCCCTGGCCAAAAACCGAAATCAAAAACTGAGTTATCTATTGTTTTATTTTGAAAAATATTATTTTGAATATAATTATATATGGTGCTTGCAGAATGATAAAAGACTGTTTCTAAATACCAAATCAAACTTATTGCCTCATCATATGGAGAGGGTTTTGATCTTTTGTAAAATCGAGTTTTCCCAAGCTGAGTTAATAACGCTTTTATAGACTCAAGATCATCTTTCTTTATCGCCTCTGAAAGGTCATTAATTATACCAAGAACACTTCCTGGGTAAAATTGAGTTGGATGAGCAGTCAAGACTAAACGCACTTTAAATCTTTTAAGATAGTTTTTTAAACTCTCAAGTTTTTGCACGCTAACAGCCTCTTCTTTAATTTGCCTTAAAGTTCCTCTTCCGTGCATATTGTTCACATACGCAAAGCCAGCATCCTCAATAGCGTCAAAAAGAACAACTTGCCTTTCTATGTACTGAATGAATCTGAAAATTAAATCAACTTGATTCTTAAAAGTGTAATTGGGTAAAAATTGTTTAAAAAAGCTCGTTAGGATTTGATTAGGATCCATTCCTTTTTTATAACCATTTTTGCAGTGATCTGCAAATAATGGTAAAAGCATGGCAGTGTTTTTGATTGTCTTAAAAGGAAGAGTAAGAAATAAGCTATTATATATCTGGAATTTTGAAAGAATTCGTTCGTTAAATCTCTCAAGTTTTGGTTTTCTGGGCATTAATTAATTATCAATTTTATAAATCATTAAATATACGGTGCATTAAACGTCTTTTATCGTTTATGCTTTCCTCAAGTGATATCATTGTTTCTGTCCTAGAAACCCCAGGAATATCATCAATCATGAAAATGATGTCTTTAGCATGTTTTGTTGTTTTGGCACGAACCTTACAAAAGATATTAAACTTACCGGTAGTCACATGAGCAACAGTAACATATGGAATNTTTTCTAAATTAGANAAAACCTCATTTGTTTTGTGAGTCTTTTCAAGAAAAATACCAACATAAGCGATAAAAGAATACCCGAGAAGCACATAATCCAGATTCAAAGATGAGCCCCTAATGATNCCTTGGTCCTCCATTTTTTTTACTCTAACATGGACAGTGCCTGCTGAAATCAATAATCGTTTAGAAATTTCAGTGAATGGTGTCCTGGTATTATCGATCAATATATCCAGGATCTTTTGGTCTATTTCATCAAGCTTAACAGGATTCATAGGTATATGGCCTCAAAACTAATAAAAAAATAACAAAAGCTTAATAAGTATGATTATTTTCTATAATAAAGGGTCATTTGTTTGAAAAAAATGAAATATCAATAATTCCATTTTTTTTAAAAATAAATTCTTTTGAACTTAAATCTTTGCTTAGATTGATTGTGGAGTGAGAATATAGTTTAAGATTTTCTCTGTGCGAATGAAAAGTGGGTTGGAGAAATATACTTTTTTTATTTAGAACTTCATTGTACTGAACTGCTAATTGACGATCATAATAGACAGTATTGTTATCTACCACTGTTGCGTTTTTTATTATTAAATCAACATANTTCTCTCTGTTTTCTGGTATTTGAAAGTAATTTTTTGGAGATCTATTTAAGAATTTTTTCTTAATTATTGAACTTAGTGCTGTTTTTAAAGACAATAAAATCAAATCCTTAGAAAAGGATCTTGAATAATCATTTTTTGAGTGACCAGCTTCAAAAAGTATGGTTGGAACCCCTTTTTTTGAAAAGTTATCACCAAAACAGTTAGCGTTATATCGATCATTGTACCTTCCAACTTGCCCAGGAATTTTTTTTTGAAGAATTTTGTTTATTTCAGCTATTAAAAGCATTGACTCCCTTCTAGAAGNAGATATTGTTTTAACCTCATCNATTGCTGGCGAAAGAAATGAAATAATCGAAGCTTTTTCATAATCTCCAGCAGAAAAGACTGACCTTTGATCGTGCATATTAAAACAATATTCAGGCTGGAATTCATTAAAAATTTTTTGNAAAACTTTACTTTCTGGCTGTGAGAGGTTTAAAGCGTCTCTATTTATATCTATTCCATTAGCATTGAATCTTGAATAAGCAGCCGCTCCATCAGGATTTAATTGNGGTATTATAAACAGCTGAAGNTTTTTTAAATAAGACTTAGACNGTAATAAATCTTTAATGAGCTTGCAAAGCGCCCTTGCCGAAGTTGTTTCGTTGCCATGCATCTGTGACCAGATAAGGATTTTTTTGATTCCNGAACCAATTTTTATNCCAAAAATAGGAGAGTTTTTTACTGATTTACCCAATANCTGAACTTTAAATTCACCAGAAAGCTCATTTAGGAACAATAAAAGTTTGTGAGGCGGAAAATATCGATCAGCGAAAACCATAATANTGTACAAATTTAAAAAAGGAAATGTTTACATNAGTAGACACNAAAGCNGNTCTAAACAAAAGCNTTTTTTAGATTNTGTTTANTTATGTATACAAAAANGANAAAATATCTAAAATAAATTTTTAAATAATTGTTTATCAATAATTTATAAAATAATCTTAAAGTTTATAATTAATATTATTAATAGATATTATTNATATATTTTTTGATTTTAAATGATTTTATATTAATTTTATTAAATCAGATTTCACAATGGTAAACAATAAATTAATAGCAGAGAGAATAGGCAAAATCATTGAAGAAAATAATTTATCTGCATCATCTTTTGCTAAAACGATAGGCGTACAACGGTCATCAATCTCTCATATCCTATCTGGTAGAAATAATCCAAGTTTAGATTTATTNCTGAAAATACACAATGCTTTCAATTATATTAGCCTAGAATGGCTTATTTTAGGCNATAATTCAATGGAAAAGACACTTGAGGAGANACAAAATNTTGATAAGTCTGAGTTAATNATTGATGAAAAAGAACTCAGCGATAATAAACAATCTTTACTCAGGGAAATAGTTTACTATTATAATGATGGTAGTTTTGAAAGATTTTTTCCTAAATCCTGATTANTATAATGCGTTATTTAATTTTTTTATTACTTTTTCTTTCATGTTATGATGTCGAAAAGGACTGTAATTCCTTTAGACTAGGAACATTTGAATTTTCAACTATTGTAAATGGAGAGATAAAAACNTCAAGGTTTGTTCGTTCAAAATCTTTAGAGATAGAGTTTTATGAAAANAAGATTGACTCTGCAACCGTTAAATGGGTTAATGAATGTGAATTTATTTTAACTAAAATAAACCCAAANTCAAATCAGGACAAAAGGCCTGTAAAAGTTGAAATTTTATCTACACAAGATAAAGAGTATTTTTTTGAATATTCCCTTGTAAACAATCCAGAAAAAAGATTTAGAGGAAAAGCTATTAAGTTAAATTAGATTTTAGATATTCATTCTGATTTGATTGGATTCCTGATCGTCAATTTCTANTTTTTCCTCATCTTTAACTTCAATTTCAATAAGATTAATATCCTTTTCAATATAAGGGAGGAGTTNTTTTATTTCNACGTTTTTTATTTTTTTATCAGTTAATTGATTGCCTTTAGCCTTATAACCTTTTAAAGAGATGAAATCTTCAATATTTATCTCAACACTTTCAGAAACATCTTTACNTTTTGATTTATAAAAGTGTATTAAAACAATTGGTCTCCAGTCAGTATTTATAAAGATTAACTTCTTATCTGGATTAATAAAAAAATCTTCTTTTTTAGGATTTTCNATTAAAAATCTTTTTATAAAGTTTCGGTTTTTATCAGGGTCAAAATAAATAGCACTTATAGGTTTATTATGGACCCATTTTTCAATTTTAATTAAATCATCACTAAAATGAAGACTAGGATCTGGATCAACTACCTTTGAAGATCCATCTTTTCTTATAACTAAAATTTTATCTTCCCCCTTAAATTCACCCAACAAATCTCCTCGTTGGTCTAAATTTATCCTTTGAATATTATGATCAAACCATACTTTTCTGGGAGCAAGAGTTGAAACTCCCTTTTCTTTTAAATCAACTTTTAATACAGAATATTTGGTAACAGTATTTCCTCTAGAATTTCTTCCTTTAATTTGAAGGTCTGCAAAATCTAAGTCCCATCTAATTTTCTTAATATTTCCAGTATTTCTGAGAATTATACTAACTATTTCTGCCTCTCCATTTGGATTTGCACTAAAATATAAAACTTTTGATCCCTCATTTCCCTGGGTTAGGTTGTATTCTTTTTCTCTTGTAATCCCCTTTACTGGAAACCTCTTAATAAAAGTTGTTCCTTTTTTTCCGTCTCTATATATCATATTGTAAATAGTCCTTGTATCGTTCTTTTTAAAAACAGCAGCATGGACAATTTGTTTTCCAATAAAAACTTTTGTGTCAACTTTTACAATTTTCATATAACCTTCTTGTGTGAAGGTTATAATATCATCAATATCAGAGCAGTCACATATATATTCATCTTTCCTTAGGGAGGTGCCAATAAATCCTTCTTCTTTATTAATATAAAGCTTCTGGTTTCTAACAACTACCTTTTTAGCATCTACATCATCAAAAACCTTAATTTCAGATTTCCTGCCCATATCTTGACCATATTCTTTTATTAGGTATTTAAAATATCTTATTGCATAATCAGTTAGGTGCGCTAANTTATTTTTAACTTCAGCTATATCTACTTCGAGTTTTTNAATTTTTTGTTTTGATTTNTCCATATCAAATTTTGAAATTCTCTTGATCTTAATTTCAGTTAATTTAACTAGATCATCTCTTTCCACAGGTCTTTTNAATATTGATATATANTTTTTTAAACCTTNATCTATTCTCGAAAGAACTCCTTCCCAAGTNGTTTCATTTTCAATNTCTCTATANATTTTATTANTTATAAAAATATATTCNAAAGAAAAAAAATGCCATTGATCTTCAAGCTCNTCAAGCTGGACCTNTAATTCTCTTTTNAGAAGNGATACNGTATTTTCAGTAGAAANTTTTAGCATNTCAGANACCCCAANAAAGACTGGAGTGTTATCTGAAATGACACATCCCAGTGGAGAAATTGAAATTTCACAATCAGTGAAGGCGTACAAAGCATCAATAGTTTTNTCAGGTGATATTCCTGAAGGAATTTGGATAATTATTTCAGTATTAGAAGATGTATTATCTTCTACTTTCTTGATCTTAATCTTACCTTTATCATTAGCCTTTAAAATACTTTCAATAAGGGATGAGGTATTTGTTCCATAAGGAATTTCAATAATTGAAAGTGTAGTTTTATCTACTTTTTTAATTTTTGCTCTAACTCTAATTTTNCCTCCTCTATTTCCATCATTATAATTTTGNNCGTCTATTATNCCTCNGGTTTGAAAATCAGGATATAAATNAAATTTTTTACCNGTTAAATGTTTNATTGATGCATTTANAAGTTCATTAAAGTTATGTGGTAAGATTTTAGTAGATAACCCAACAGCTATTCCTTCTGCGCCCTGAGCCAATAATAATGGAAATTTAACAGGAAGATGAATGGGTTCTTTTTTTCTTCCATCATAAGACATTTGCCAATCAGTTATTTTTGAATTATACACTACCTCTAATGCAAACTTGGAAAGTCTTGCCTCAATATACCTTGATGCTGCTGCCTTGTCACCTGTGAAGATATTCCCCCAATTTCCCTGCGTATCTATAAGTAATTCNTTTTGACCAACCTGTANCATTGCATCNGCTATACTTGCATCTCCGTGGGGGTGATATTGCATTGTGTGNCCTACAATATTTGCCACCTTATTATATCGNCCATCATCTAAATCTTTCATTGAATGCAAAATTCTTCTTTGAACTGGTTTAAGACCATCAGAAATATCAGGTACAGCCCTCTCTAAAATGACATATGAAGCATAATCTAAGAACCAATCACGATACATTCCAGTCACCTTGATTAATGATCCCTCTGATGTATTTTGTTCTTTTAAAAAGTCCTCTGATTCTCGAAAATCATCCATAAAAATTATTNAAGGATTTATAAATTGTTTTCAATATTCAATTCTACTTTAAGATTATTAATNATAAATTNTTGNCTGTCAGGAGTGTTTTTTCCCATGTAAAATTGTAATAATTTCTCTGCANTTACATCCTTATCAAACATTATTGGCTCCAAACGAATTTGATCACCTATAAAAAATTTAAACTCTTCAGGAGAAATTTCTCCAAGNCCTTTAAAACGNGTTATTTCTGCTTTATCTCCTAATTTACTTATAGCATTAATTCTCTCTTTTTCAGAATAGCAATAGAAGGTCTCTTTTTTATCTCTAACTCGAAACAAAGGAGTCTGGAGAATGTATAGGTGGCCATCTTTGATTAATTCTGGAAAAAATTGAATAAAAAATGTTATTAGTAATAATCTAATATGCATACCATCAACATCTGCATCAGTTGCAATAACAATATTATTATAACGCAAATTTTCAATATTTTCCTCAATGTTAAGGGCCGCTTGGAGTAAATTAAATTCTTCGTTTTCGTAAACAATTTTTTTACTCATCCCATAAGTGTTTAGAGGCTTCCCTCTTAAACTAAATACAGCTTGAGTNTTAACATTTCTTGATTTCGTTATTGATCCACTTGCAGAATCACCTTCAGTTATAAAAATTGTTGACTCCAGCCTTTGATCTTTGTTTAAGTCAGTTAGATGAACTCTGCAGTCTCTTAATTTTTTATTATGCAAACTAGCTTTTTTTGCTCTTTCACGGGCTATTTTTCTTATCCCTGAAAGCTCTTTTCTTTCTTTCTCAGCTTGAATAATTTTTTCTTGTAGCACTTCCGACACGGTTGAATTCTTATGGAGGAAATTATCTAATTCTTTTCCAAGGAATTCATTAATATAAACGCGTACAGAGGGCATTTTCCCCCCCATTTCAGTTGATCCAAGTTTGGTTTTTGTTTGTGATTCAAAAATTGGCTCCATTACTTTAATACTGATAGCAGCAATAATTGACTTTCTTATATCAGATGCCTCATAGTTTTTTCCGAAATGATCTCTTACAGTTTTAACTATTGCTTCACGAAAAGCAGAGTGATGTGTTCCGCCTTGGATTGTATGCTGACCATTTACAAAAGAATAGTATTGTTCACTATATTGAGATTTACTGTGCGTTATAGCAATTTCGATATCATTACCATGTAAATGAATTATTGGATATCTTATATCTTCAGAATTGGTTTGATCTTCTAATAGATCTTTAAGGCCATTTTTAGATGAAAATTTATTTCCATTTAAATTAATTATTAGACCNGGATTAAGGTAAACATAGTTTTTGACCATTCTTTCAACATATTCTAACCTGAACTTATAATTTTTAAATATTTTTTTATCTGGAATAAAATTGACTTCAGTTCCACGTCTTTTTTCACTTGATTCTATAGGAGTATCATCAATCAAGTTTCCATATTCAAAGTAGACAGATTTNAACTTATTTTCCCTATTTGATATAACTTTAAAAGATGATGAGAGCGCATTAACTGCTTTTGTCCCCACTCCATTTAGCCCAACTGCTTTTTTAAATGCTTTTGTATCATATTTACCACCAGTATTCATTTTTGATACAACTTCAATAA
The DNA here is from genome assembly GCA_002702405.1 of Flavobacteriaceae bacterium. The sequence goes on from NZZH01000061.1 coordinate 11,517, forward strand.
CTTTACCTAAAGGGATCCCACGCCCATAATCTCTAATACTGACTTTATCCTTATCAAGTACTATTTCTATTTGTTTCCCCTCTCCCATTACAAATTCATCGATCGAGTTGTCTATAACTTCTTTTAGTAAAATATAAATTCCATCATCTGGAGAAGAACCATCTCCAAGTTTTCCAATATACATTCCAGGGCGCATGCGNATATGCTCACGCCAGTCAAGTGAACGAATGTTTTCCTCAGTATATAAAGTTTTGGACATTGACTATATAATAGGCTAAAATAAAATTTGGATTTGAAAATTGAAACTGATTTTACTCAAAGAAGTTAACAAATGCGAGTAAATTGTTGAGAAATCAATAATTTATATTCTTAAAAATAATTCNTTACATCAATTATTTTAGAATTATACATTGAACCTGAAGTAAATTATGTCACCATCTTTAACAATATANTCCTTTCCTTCTACTCTCATTTTCCCAGCCTCTTTTATTTTAATATCTGATTTATATTTTTCGTAGTCTGAATAAGAAAAAACCTCAGCTCTTATAAAGCCTTTTGCAAAATCAGTATGTATTTCACCTGCTGCATCTTGAGCATTTGAATTTATAGGTATTGTCCAAGCTCTAACTTCATTTTTTCCGACTGTAAAAAATGTATGCAGAGATAGAAGCTTATATACAGATTTGANTAGTTTGGAAGAACCGGGNTCCTTTAACCCCAAGTCCTCTATAAATAATTGACGCTCTTCATATGTTTCTAATTCATTAATATCAGCCTCTATTTTCACTCCTAAAAAAATGACTTGAGCTTGCTCTAATAGAGCTTCTTTTTGAATCATTTCAACATATTTATTACCTAAGACAACATCATTTTCTGAGACATTGCAAACATATAAAATGGGTTTATCAGTAAGTAATTGTAATGGTTTTATAAAATTTAAACGATCTTCTTCAGTAAACTTTATGCTTCTTACATTTCTTGAACTTTTTAGATTATCAATAATTTTATTTAATACTGCGTGCTCATTTTNCGCTTCTTTATCACCGGAACTGGACGCCCTTTCAATTTTAGATAGTTTTTTTTCAACGCTTTCCAGATCCTTTAGTTGTAATTCTAATTCTATAGTCTCTTTATCCCTTATTGGATTTATAGATCCATCAACATGAACTATCTCATTATCATCAAAGCATCTAATGACATGAATAATTGCATCTGTTTCACGAATATTTCCCAAAAATTTATTTCCAAGACCCTCTCCTTTATTTGCACCTTTAACAAGTCCAGCGATATCAAGTATTTCAATAGAAGTCGGGGATACTTTTTTCGGATCAACAATTTTTTCTAAATAATTTAACCTCTCGTCAGGAACGTTAATTTTACCTAAATTTGGTTCTATAGTACAAAAAGGAAAATTTGCACTTTGAGCTTTTGTGTTAGATAGACAGTTAAAAAGAGTAGATTTCCCTACGTTTGGAAGTCCTATTATTCCAGCTTTCATTTTCTTTAGACTCTATTCTTTATGCATTAATTTTTGCTTGTCTAATAATTCTTTTTCAGTTTCAACATTTTTCTCATCAGGAACGCAGCAGTCAACAGGGCAAACAGCAGCACACTGAGGCTCTTCATGAAATCCCTTACATTCAGTACATTTATCAGTAACGATAAAATAAAATTCATCAGAAACAGGGATTTGTGAATCAGATGCATTAACATTTCTACCATTTGTAAGCGTTATATTACCTAGAAGATCTGTGCCATCACTATATTTCCATTCTTCAGCACCTTCGTAAATAGCATTATTAGGGCATTCCGGCTCACATGCTCCGCAGTTTATACATTCGTCAGTTATTTTAATCGCCATCGATAAACTTTTTTTATCTTTTGAGAACAAATTTACCACTAAATTTCATTGATTAAAAATGACATCAAAAAGAGAAAGTGNTNTTATAAAGGAAAGTCTAGAGAATTTAGGTGAATTTTTTAGAAATATGAGTCCATATAACTCAGTATATTCTGATTTTTTTGNNTNAATAGAACTTGCTGAGAAAGAAAATAATTGGTTTACAAGAAATAATATTTTATATGCATTTAAGATATGGGGAAAAACACTTACTAAAAGAAATATTGATGTTTGGTTGAAGAAGTATAAAGTTATTAACTCTAATAGTAAGAAAATATTAATAGTGATGCCAGGGAATATACCTCTTGTTGGTTTGCATGATTTAATCTGTGTTATATCTTCAGGTAATAAAGCAATAGTTAAATGTTCATCAAAAGATTCGATTCTAATTCCTTTTATCTCAAGAATTGAAAATTATATTAAAAAGAATACACGTTTCATTTNTGGAGAAANTAAAGAAAATAAATTTGATGCAGTTATCGCTACAGGAAGTAATAATTCTGTTCGATATTTTAAATATTACTTTTCTAATTATCCTACTATAATTAGAAACAACAAAACCAGNATAGCTGTNATNACAGGAGAGGAAACNAAAAANGATCTTGATAATTTAGCCAATGATNTTCTNATCNTATTATGGTTTAGGATGTAGGAANGTTTCAAAAATATTTGTNCCAGAGGGATATAATTTTAATAAAATAATGAAATCTCTTATGCGGTGGTCAAAAGTTATAGATTTAGATAAATATTTTAACAACTATAAACGAAACAAAGCCCTACTTACTATTAATAATAATAATTTTTTAGACAATGGATTTTTTTTGTTAGAAGAGAATCAAAATTGGTACTCACCTATATCGTCTTCATATTACGAATTCTATAAGGACAGGCAGATTCTTTTAGATAAGATCAAAACTAATATGGANAAAATTCAATGTGTTGTCTCAAATGATTTTCCTGAAATGAGTATACCCTTTGGATCAGCTCAAGAACCAATGCTATGGGACTATGCTGATAAAATTGATACTATGGATTTTTTAAATAAATTATAGTTTATTGAATTTATATNATTGTTGAAAATTATATAAAAAATATATCTATTTGATGATGAAAAATAAATAATTACTATAATATTTGCATTTTAATTTTTTATGACTAAACACAATTTTAGTGCTGGACCTTCAATTTTACCCAAAGAAGTTTTTGACGGTTCTGCAAATGCGATAGTTCAATATCAAAATTCAGGCTTGTCTATAATTGAAATGTCCCATAGATCTCCAGAGGTTGGTCTGATTATTGAAGAAGCCAAATCCTTGGTCATTGATTTATTAGAGCTCAAAAGCAACGAATACGAAGTACTTTTTTTACAAGGAGGGGCTAGTTTGCAATTTTTAATGATAGGATATAACCTTTTAAACAATAAAGCAGGTTATTTAAATACAGGGAGCTGGTCTGAAAAAGCAATAAAAGAAGCTAAATTCTTTGGAGAAGTTATTGAGTTGAGTTCCTCTAAAAGCAATAACTACAAGCACATACCAAAAGACTTTAATGTTCCGGATGATATTGATTATATGCATATGACATCTAATAATACAATTTATGGTACACAGTATAGTTCTGTTCCAAAAGCTAATGCTCCAATCGTTGTTGATTCAAGTTCTGATATTTTTTCAAGAGTATTTGATTATTCTTCTTATGACTTGATTTATGCTGGTGCTCAAAAAAACATTGGTCCGGCAGGAGTAACCTTAGTTGTTATTAAAAAAGACATATTGGGAAAGGTATCAAGAGAAATCCCCTCAATGTTAAATTACAATGTCCATATAGAAAAGAAAAGTTTGTTTAATACCCCACCCGTATTTGCTATTTACGCTACTCTTTTGAATCTAAGATGGATAAAAAAGAGATCAATTGAACTGATTAGTCAAACTAACCTGGAGAAGGCTAAATTACTTTATGATGAAATTGACAGTAATAAACTATTCAAAGGTTTTGCTGATATTGAAGACAGGAGTTTGATGAATGTTACCTTTGATCTTGTTGACAAAGATTTATCAAACAATTTTGATGCGCTTCTGGGAGCTAAAAATATTAGCGGNGTCAAAGGTCATAGATCAATTGGAGGATATAGAGCATCACTATACAATGCTTTGCCAATTGAAAGTGTAGAGGTATTAATCAATTGTATGAAAGAACTTAAAAATTAAAATTAATAAATGATTTCATGAAAATATTAGCTAATGATGGTATTTCTATAACTGGAGTAAAGACTCTTAAAGCNGCTGGATTTGATGTCAGCACCGAAAATNTNCCCCANGANAATTTAATTGATCATTTAAATGAAAATAAAACTGANGTNCTTCTTGTTAGAAGNGCTACAGTTGTTAGAAAAGATCTTATNGACTCGTGCNCAAACATAAAGATTATTGGAAGAGGAGGTGTTGGNATGGANAACATTGATGTTGAATATGCTAGGTCAAAGGAAATTAAAGTAATAAATACACCCTCTGCCTCTTCGAGTTCAGTTGCTGAATTAGTTTTTTCTCATATTTTTTCTGGAATTNGATTTCTTCATGANTCTAATCGAAATATGCCTCTTCAGGGTGAAACAAATTTTAAATCACTNAAAAAATCTTATTCAAATGGATTTGAGATTAGGGGAAAAACAATTGGNATTATTGGTTTTGGAAGAATTGGTCAAGAAGTTGCTAAAATTGCTCTAGGTTTGGGAATGAATATAATAGCCTTTGACAATTATGTAAAAGANGCNCTGATTTCNTTCTCTNTATATGACGGAGAAATTATTNAAAAAAAAATTATCACNAATAGTTTTAATNAAGTTTTATCAAAATCTGATTTCATTACTCTNCACGTGCCGTCTCAAAAAAAGTATTTGATTGATAANAGTCATTTTGNCTTGATGAAAAATACNGTTNGTTTTATTAATTGCGCAAGAGGAGGNGTTGTTAATGAAATGGATTTGTTAGAAGCGTTAGATAATGATCAAATTTCTTTTGCTGGATTAGATACTTTTGAAAATGAACCTAATCCATCAGTTAAGCTTTTGATGCACCCGAAAATTTCTCTTTCTCCGCATATAGGTGCAGCTACTTCTGAAGCTCAGGAAAGAATAGGCAAAGAACTTGCTGATCAAATCATATCTATTTATAACAAATAAGATGCTTAACAAATTAAAGAAAAGATGGGCGATTGAGTCTAATTTTCAACTACTAATAATTTTTATTGTTTTTGGTATAACAGGTACATTATCTGTTTTTATTACCACACCGATTTTAGATTTTTTTGATTTCAAAAAGGAAAACTTTGAAAATTATGCATTGGGATATTTTATTTACTATACAATTAAATTTATCACAATTTTCCCTTTATATAACTTATTTTTAATTGCAATAGCTACTCTTTTTCTTCAATTTAAATTTTTTTGGAATTTTCAAAAGCGAATGTTTGCAAAAATGGGTTTTGGTTTCTTTTTTAAGAAAAGAAAAGACAATTAATTTATTTTTTTAGTTTATCCTTAAAACCTAACATAAATTTTTTCAATTTTGGCTCAATGACAAGTCTACAATAAAGTTGACTTTTATTTTGATTGTAATAATTTAGATGATCAGCCTCAGCTATATAGAACTCTTCTTTTTGTGATACTTCAGTTACTATTCCTGAATTATAGACTTTTAAATTTTCAAGTTTTTTTATATAAAAATTGGTAGATTTTATCTGATCCTCATTTTCGCAAAAAATAATTGACCTGTATTGAGTTCCAATATCATTTCCCTGCCTATTTAATGTTGTAGGATCATGAGTGCTAAAAAAAATTGAAAGAAGATTTTGAAAATCAATGACTTTATCTTGAAATTTAATCTCTATAACTTCAGCATGAGCTGTTTTGCCAGTGCATATTTCTCTATAAGTAGGGTTTTTAGTTANCCCTCCCATATAGCCAGGTGTAACTTTTTCAACACCTATAACCTTTTGAAATATTGCTTCTGTACACCAAAAGCATCCTCCTCCAAAGTAAACTATTGACATATAATATATTTGATTTTTATTTGTAAATATATTAAATCAATTGAATAAAAATAGTAATTTAACACGCTATGAATTCAATAATTTCTTGCAAAAATATTTATAAAAGTTTTTCCAACATTGAGGTATTAAAAGGCATTGACCTTAATATAAAAAAAGGTGAAATAGTATCTATTGTTGGCCCATCAGGTTCTGGTAAAACAACATTGCTTCATATATTAGGAACTCTAGAGAATCCGGACCCTGAAAGAAAGCCCGAATTAATAATTGATAGTCAATCTGTTATGAGATTAAATGATAATCAGAAAGCAATTTTAAGGAACAAAAAATTAGGATTTGTTTTTCAATTCCATGAGCTTTTACCTGAATTCACTGCTATAGAAAATATTTGTATGCCTTCCTGGATTTCAAAAAAAAACGGAGAAAGTATTAAAGAAGATGCTATGAATATTTTAAGTGAATTGGATTTACTNAAAATGGCAAATAAAAAGCCTGATGAAATGAGTGGAGGAGAAAGACAAAGGGTTTCTGTGGCTCGTTCNCTAATGAATAGCCCNAAAATTGTCTTTGCNGATGAGCCAAGTGGTAATTTAGACTCAGANAACTCTAANACCCTTTACAACTTATTCTATGAGGTAAGGAAAAANATAGGATGTTCTTTTCTAATAGTTACGCATGATCTTAAAATTGCTNATATGTCAGACAGAAAAATAGTTTTAAAAGATGGAAAGATAATTAATGAATCATAAAGATTTAAAAGAATTNTTAGACGAAAAATCTTANCAATACCAAAATTCTAATTTCATAAAAGATGATCCTATAATTGTTCCTCATCAATACATAAAGAAAGAAGATATAGAGATTTCNGCTTTTTTAACAGCTACAATTTCTTGGGGAAGGAGGAAAAGTATTATAGATAAAGCATTCCTTATGATGGATATAATGTCAAATGANCCCTTTGATTTTATTATCAATCACAGCAAAAACGATTTGAAAGATCTTAATTTGTATTGTTATAGAACCTTTAGTAATATAGACCTTAAGTTTTTTGTGACATCTTTGAAGAATATTTATAATAATTTCGGTGGTCTTGAAACTATTTTTTCTAGTGATAATAATTCTCANAATATTCAAAAAAGAATCCATGATTTTAAATCAATTTTTTTTTCTATACCTCATGAAAAAAGAACTCAAAAACACATATCTGACCCAATAAAAGGCTCTGCAGCAAAAAGGATAAATTTGTTTTTGAGATGGATGGTTAGATCAAAATCCAATGGTGTAGATTTTGGGATTTGGAATAATATAAGACCTTCACAATTATCTATNCCATTAGATATTCACTCAGGAAATGTAGCTCGTAAACTAGGGATTTTAAAAAGAAGACAAAATGACAATTTAGCTGTTATGGAATTAGACAGAAAATTAAGAATATTTGACCCATATGATCCTGTAAAATATGATTTTGCGCTTTTTGGATTAGGAATTTATGAAAATTTTAAATAATTTTTTTTTACCACTCCCCTTTTCTAAGAATACTTTTCTAATTTTGTGGGGTATTCTTTTTTAAATGAAAGTACTTCTTAAAAATGCTATTATAAATGATCCAAATAGCAATTTTCATTTAAAAAAACACGATGTATTAATTTTCGAGGATAAGATTGTTGAATTAAAATCTAAAATCGAAGATGAATCAGCGAAAGTCATTAAATTAAAAAATCTTAATATTTCCCCTGGGTGGTTCGATTCTGCAGTCTCTTTTGGTGANCCTGGTTATGAAGAACGAGAGACTATCTCTAATGGATTAGAAGTTGCTGCCAAAAGCGGTTTTACTAAAATTTTATTGTCTCCAAACTCGAATCCTAGAACTGATAATCATTCAAACGTAAGCCATTTAATTAAAAAAGCTCANAGTAAAACTACTTCTTTGTATCCTGTTGGATGTTTNTCACTAAATGCTGAGGGACAAAACATGTCACAGCTTTATGATATGAAACAGGCTGGCGCAGTTGCTTTTGGCGATTACAAAACACCTATTGTAAATGCAAATTTTTTAAAAATCGCTCTTGAATATTCTCAAAGTTTTAACGGTTTAATTTTATCCTATCCTTCAAATCATAAAATCGATAATAATGGAATGATAAATGAAGGCCTTGTTAGCGCTAAAATTGGAATAAAGGGTATGCCAGATATCTCTGAATCAATTCAAATTTCAAGAGATATACAAATTTTAGAATATACGGGTGGAAAATTGCATATTCCATTCATTAGCTCTAGACGTAGTCTAGATTTAATTAGAACTGCTAAGAAAAACAAATTAGATATAAGCTGTAGTGTAGCCCTGCCACACCTATTATTTTCAGAAGATGATGTTGAANATTTTGATTCAAATTTTAAAATTTTTCCACCTTTGCGCTCAAAGGATGACAGGATAGCCCTAAAAGAAGGGCTTCTAGAAGGCGTTATTGACATGATTTGTTCTATGCATGAACCTATGAACATTGAGAGTAAAAAACTAGAATTTGATTTAGCATTACCAGGAACTATTGGATTAGAGGCTTGTTTCGGTGTTTTGATGAACTTATTTCCATTAAATAAAGTTTTACATTTTTTAACTAATGGTGCCAAGAGATTTAATATTAACATTCCTAGAATAGAACCTGGTTCTATTGCTGACATAACTCTTTTTAACCCAGATAGTCATGGCATTTTAAAACTTGAAAATCTTTACTCTACATCTAAAAATTGTGCTTTTATTGATCAGGAGATGACTGGCAAGGTATATGGCTCATATAACAATAGTATATTAACTCTTGTATAATGTATACAATTATTCAATGTTAGAATATAAAATAAGGAAATCTGCTATAGAAAATCAAAAAAATCCTTCAATCATTTTATTACATGGTTATGGAAGTGATGAAAATGATTTATTTTCTTTTGCTGAGTACTTACCTAAAAAATACACTATAATCTCCCTGAGAGCACCATTTGAAACCCCTATGGGAGGATATTGTTGGTTCTCAATTAATTTTAATAATTCTAATGAAAAATGGTCTGATCATAAACAAGCCTATCAATCCATATTAAATTTAGAATCTCAAATAGACTTTTTTATTCAAAAATATAACCTAGAACCTGATCAAATAGATTTATTAGGCTTTAGCCAAGGAGCAGTTCTATCATGGACTCTATTATTAGATTTTTCAATCAAAATAAATAGAGCTGTTTGTTTAAGCGGATACATAGACAAGTCTTTATTGAAAGAAGATATTTATTCATATAGAGATATTATTGCATATTCATCTCACGGAACCAATGATCCAGTTATTCCATTTGATTGGGCCAAAACAAGTATTGAGTCATTAAAAGAAAATAATCCTAATGTTGTTTTTAATAGTTTCCAAGACGCTCATAATGTTTCTCAAGAGAATTTTCAAAGTATTTTGAACTGGTTATAACCAAGACTTATAAATATTTTATTTTAAGTTTATTTCCATTCCATCATACGCTAAAAAAATGTTTTCAGGTAATTTTTTAGATACTTCCTTATGAAAACCTAGCTGATTACTAATATGAGTAAGAAAAGTTTTTTTAGGATTTATATCCTTAATAATCGCAATGGCTTCAATTAAATTTAAATGAGATGGATGACTTTCCAATCGAAGAGCATTAATTACAAGAACATCTAGATTTGAAAGTTTTTNGATTTCGTTAGAACTAATTGTTTTAACGTCTGTTAAATAAGCAAACTTATCNACNCTAAANCCTAAAACAGGTAATTTTTGATGCATNACCTCTATTGGAATAATTTCTTTATTTGAAAGGTAAAATGATTNATTNTTTTTTATAGTATTTATATTAAAAGAGGNGGATCCAGGNTACTTTTGATTTAGGTTAAAAATATATGGATAATATTTATTTAAACTCTCNATTAATCGTTTGGTCCCATAAATTTGAATATTNCCCTGTCTATAGGAATAGGGTCTTAAATCATCTATTCCTCTAATGTGATCAGCATGTTCATGAGTAAAAAGTATACCATCTATTTTGTTACATTTTATNTTNAACATTTGTTGTCTAAAATCAGGTCCGCAATCAATTAAATATTTATTATCATCCCATTCAATCATTATTGAAGATCTCAACCTTTTGTCTTTNGGGTCATTGCTTAGNCAAACTGGATGATTACTTCCTGGTATAGGTATNCCCTGTGAGGTTCCAGTTCCTAAAAAAATTATTTTAATCATTGATTAATTTCAAAGTTAAATATTTGTAAAGATATCAATGAAACTTTGTAATTTTGAANACAAAAGTTTATATGACCATAAAACTACCTGGAGATAAAGATTTTGAATCTAGACCATCCATTGCAGCAAAAGCACTAAAAATTAATTTAAACGAAAACATATATGGCACTTTTGCTGAAATTGGNGCTGGTCAAGAAGTAGCTAGACATTTTTTTAGNGTNGGNGGGGCNTCAGGCACAATCGCCAAGACAATAAGTGCATACGATAAAAACTTTAGTGATAAAATTTATGGTGAAGAGTCTGATGGACGTTATGTAACTGAAACTAGACTAAAACGTATGCTAGATCATGAAATGAGCCTTCTTAAAGACCGTATTCCAAGAAAAGATAATCCAAATAAAATGTTTTTTACGTATGCTAATACTGTTGCAACGATTAATTATTCAAAGAAATTCAAGGGACATGGTTGGATGGGAATTCGATTCCAGGCAGTTCCTAAACAGGACTTTAGTGAAATAGTCATACATGTTCGTTTTCACCAAAGTGAAGCTAGATTTCAACAAGAAGCCCTTGGTTTGATGGGACTTAATTTAATTTATGGATCTTTTTACAAACATGATGAGCCAAAAAAGCTACTNAAATATTTGTATGATCATATTGATAAAGATGCTATTGAAATTGATACAATTAACTTTTCAGGCCCTCTTTTTAAAAATGTTGACAATAGAATAATGAGTCTAGAGTTAATAAAAAATGACATGACTGATGGTGTTATGTTTGATTCTAATGGTAATAATATTCTCCCTGCAAGAGTCCTTTATAAAAAAAACATCCTTGCTTTGAGAGGAAGTTTTCGACCCGTTACTAAAGTTAATATTGANATGTTTGAAAAATCTTATGATATTTTTATTAAAGAATCAGATGTTCAGCAAAACAAGACAGAGGTAATTTTTGAAATNACTCTATCCAACCTNCTTTCAGAAGGCGAGGTTGANGAGAAGGATTTCATGGACAGAGCAAAGCTTTTATGTTCTTTAGGTCACACNGTTCTTATTTCTGATTATAAGGAATATTATAAACTTGTTAGCTATTTCTCAGAATATACTAAAGAAAGACTTGGCCTTACAATGGGTGTAAACAATTTCGTTCAGATTTTTGACGAGCAATATTACAATGATGTTGATGGCGGGATTTTAGAAGCATTTGGAAGAATGTTCCACAATAATTTGAAAGTTTACCTTTATCCTCAAAAAGATATTGATTCAGACNTTATAACGACATCAAATAATTTAAAGCTTCACCCAAGNATGAAAGAATTTTATAAGTTTTTTAAATATAATGGTAAAATTGTTGANATTTTTGACTNTAANAAAGAATACCTNTCAATTTTTTCTAGAGATATTCTCTCAAAGATAAAGTCAGGTGATANTAGTTGGAAAAATAAACTTCCTAAGGGAATAGCNGAGATGATTATAGCTGANAAGATGTTTGGNTGGAAAAAATAAAAATAGTTTNACAAAGTCTTTAAGATTTCNAAAACNTGTTCGGCATGTTCTTTTGTTTTAACCTTATCTATAACTTTTTTTATAACTGNATTTNCGTCAATTATAAATGTTGTCCTTAAAATCCCTTNATATTCTCTTCCCATAAATTTTTTGGGACCCCAAACACCNAATAAATTTATNANTTCTTTTTCTGAATCTGCAATTAGAGGAAAATTAAGNTGAAATTTATCGGAAAAAGATTTTTGTTTTTTTTCAGTATCAGCACTAACNCCAAGAATTGAATAACCAAGNTNNGAAATTTCTTTGTAGTTATCCCTNAGACTNCATGCTTCGGCTGNACAACCNGGAGTNTCTGCTTTTGGATAGAAAAAAACNACTACTTTNTTCCCTTTATACTNAGAAAAATTTATAATTTTTCCAGAATCGTCTTTNCATGANAAATCANTTACTTTATCTCCTATTTTTAGCATTTTATATCAATTATTAAATTTATAACCAAATAACAAAAAATATTGTGAATANAAAAGAGAAGATCAATTATACTATAAAAAAGCTTGATNAGCTTTATCCCAAAGTTTCAGTTCCNTTAGATCATGAAGATCCTTATACTTTATTAATAGCAGTTATTCTCTCTGCCCAGAGNACTGATGTAAGNGTTAATCTTATCACTCCCAAGCTTTTTTTTAAAGCTAAAACACCTTATCANATGATCAAGTTAAGCGTAGATGAGATTAGGGAAATCATNAAACCTGTTGGACTTTCTCCAATGAAAGCNAAAGGGATTTATGAATTATCTCATATTTTAATAAATTCTCACAATGGTAAAGTTCCAAGATCCTTTGAAGAATTAGAAGCCTTGCCTTCAGTTGGTCATAAAACAGCTAGTGTAGTAATGTCTCAGGCTTTTGGCGTGCCAGCGTTTCCAGTTGACACACATATCCACAGATTAATGTATAGATGGGGTTTTTCAAGCGGAAAAAATGTTTTGATAACGGAGAGAGATGCCAAAAGATTATTTCCTAAAGATAGATGGAACGATATGCATATTAAAATGATATGGTATGGAAGAGAATACTCTCCAGCAAGGGGATGGAGACTTNAAAATGATCCAATAACTAAAAAAATTGGNAGAAAAAAAGTTATTGATCAACACAACAGGAAATAAATTAATCTTCTAGCAATGTATGTTTTTTTGACTTTTTTGATCTAGTTGAATTATAAGATTTTGAAAAAGCTAAAATCCTTTTAATAACAAGTTTTCTGGGACCATTTAAATCTTTAGAATTAACTTTTGAGTAGTTTTTTACCATTAATNTTGTTTAGTTACAATTATAACGGTAAAAAGTAGATAAAATTATCTAATGACTTAAGATAATTTGATTATCATTTATCATTTTTCTTAAGTTAATTATAGCATAACGCATTCTACCTAATGCTGTGTTAATGCTTACCCCAGTATTTTCAGCAATCTCTTTAAAACTCATATCTCTGTATAGACGCATAATCACAACATCTTTTTGATCTGAAGGTAATTCTTCTACAAGAACTTGTAAATCACTTGACACTTGATCTTTTATAATTGATTTTTCAGCATTTAGAGAGGAATCTGATAAATTTTGAAAAATATCATAATCATTATTACTTTCAAATTTCGGGATTCTATTATTTCTTCTAAAATGATCAATTACAAGATTATGAGCAATTCTCATAATCCAGGGCAAAAACTTGCCTTCCTCATTGTAAAATCCTCTTTTGAGTGTTTTAATTACCTTTATGAATGTGTCTTGGAAGATATCTTCCGCAATATCTCTATTTAGAACTTTAGAGAATATAAAGTTATAGATTCTTGATTTATGTTTCCGTATAAGCTTTTCAAGTGATGATTCATCTCCACCAATGTAGTTTTCTACAAGAATCGAATCACTATTGTAATTATTATTTGAAGGGTGCATAAATGTCTACTTTAGAACAACAAGTAATTATAATTTGTTATTACGTTTTTAGAGTAGTTTTATGCTATAGGCGGATATTTTAATCAAATATACTGATATTTTTATAACTTCCAATCTTCACTCAAAGAATAGATAATTGTATTTTTAAACTTTTTTAATAATAAAATTTGCGAAAGACAGAGAATAATATTGAAATTGGAGGCGCTAAAAACCATAACTTAAAAAACGTTAGTGTTTCAATACCTCGATATAAAATGACTGTTGTAACTGGATTATCAGGTTCTGGAAAGTCATCTTTAGTTTTCGATACACTATATGCAGAAGGGCAAAGATTATATATTGAGAGTTTATCCTCTTATTCTCGTCAATTTTTGGAGAGACTTAATAAACCAAAGGTAGATTTTGTCAAGGGAGTTTCACCCGCTATAGCTATTGATCAAAAAGTTTCTTCTTCAAATCCCAGATCAACAGTTGGAACAAAAACAGAGATATATGATTATATACGCTTGCTTTTTGCTAGAATAGGCAAAACATTCTCTCCCATTTCAGGAAGACAAGTTAAATCAGATTCAATTAATGATGTTGTAGCTAAAATAGAATCCTTTCGGATTGGAACAAAGTTTTTGATACTATCACCTTACATTGTAAAGGATAAAATTGATGGCAAAAAAAAGATTCAAACAATTGAAAAACAGGGATTTGT
>NZZH01000062.1 GCA_002702405.1 Flavobacteriaceae bacterium
GAAAATAAATGTTTTTTTATAATTGATGCTACCCAAAGTCTTGGAGTTAATGAACATTCGCTTAAAAAAATAAACCCTGATTTTTTAATAGCAGCTGCATATAAGTGGATGCTTTGCCCATATGGTTTGGCAATTTTATATGTTTCTGATAGATGGTTTAATTCAAGGCCACTTGAAGAGACTTGGCTTGCAAGAGACAATGCGCATAATTTTTCTGAGCTTGTAAATTATAGCGATAATTATATGCCTGGTGCTAGAAAGTTTGATATGGGTCAAACAGCAATGCCAACTTTATTGCCAGGATCAATTATAGCCTTAGAGCAGATTAAAAAATGGGGAATTGGTAATATTTCTAAGACACTTAGCGCTATTAACAACAAAATTTCAAGTGGGTTAATCAAATACGATTTTAATTTAATTCCTGAGAGTAAAAGAGTTAATCATATTCTTGGGGTTAGAGTTCCAAAAGGAAAGAATAAAGATTATGTTTCAAATCTTAGAAGAGAAAATATTTACATAAGCCAAAGAGGAAGTTCTTTAAGAATAGCACCCTATCTACATAATAATGATAAGGACATAGAAAGGCTTATAAATTCTATAGTCAAATAAAAATATGAATCCCATCAAAATCATTAAGAATAGATCAGACATAGGAGCTGGTACTAGAGGATCTGACTTGGGAATTGATGCAATTGAAATTGCTGCCATTAATACTGAAAATGATTTTTTTAATATATATCCATATATCGATATTCAAACCCATAATGAGACGGTATATAACAAAAACAAAAATACATTTGCCAAGAGAATAAATTTTGTTTGTGAGCAGTGTGAAAGATTAAGGGAAGGAGTGAAAAAAGAATTACAAAAAGGATTTTTTCCTTTGATTTTATCAGGGGATCATTCATCGGCACTTGGAAGTTTATCAGGTATTCAAAAGGCGAATCCTGATAAAGAAATAGGTGTTATCTGGCTNGATGCTCACGCAGATATTCATACACCTTACAGTACTCCATCAGGAAATATTCATGGAATGCCACTNGCAGCNGCACTTTCTATTGACAATAAGGAATTTTCAAAAAATAAAGTTTCTGATTCAACTGAAAAAAATTGGTTGAGAATGAAAAATATGGGAAACAAGGCGCCCCTTATAAAACCTGAAAACCTTATCTATTTTGGAGTTAGAGACACAGAAAAAGAAGAAGATCAAATAATTCAGTCAAAAAAAATCAAAAATTTTTCTGTGAATGATTTTCGCAACTTTGGATTTAAATCATGTATTGATCAAACAAAAGATCAGTTTGTCTCAACGGATTTAATATATATTAGTTTTGATATTGATGCTTTAGATTGTGATTTGTTTTCAAGAGGAACAGGGACACCAGTTTCAAAGGGGTTTTTAACTGAAGAGATAATTTCAATTATAAAAGAAGTAAAAGATACAGGTAAACTCGTAGCGCTTGAAATTTGTGAAATAAATCCTTTGCTAGATAACAAAGGAAATCAAATGGCAGAGTCAGCATTTGAAATTATTTCATCCGTTTTAAGTTAATTTTATCTTTATTTAGGATTTCCTTTTTTAATTAAATTGAGTGCCGATCCTTCTTTAAACCAATCTATTTGTTGTTTGTTATAAGAATGATTAGCTATAATTTCATCCTTAGAACTATCTGAATGAATAATTTCAATTCTTAAAGGTTTTCCNGGATAAAAACCTTCTAAATCTAAAAAATTAAATNTGTCATCTTCCTGTATCAGATCATAGTTACTTTCATCACTAAAAGTAAGTGCTAACATCCCTTGCTTTTTAAGATTACTTTCATGAATTCTTGCAAAAGATTTTACTAAAACAACCATGACTCCAAGATGACGTGGTTCCATAGCCGCATGTTCTCTTGANGATCCTTCTCCATAATTTTGATCACCAACAACTAAAGTTATAACTCCAGCTTTTTTATATTCTCTTTGAACTTCAGGTACTCCGNCATATTCACCTGTTAGTTGATTTTTAATCAGATTAGTTTTTTTATTAAAAGCATTAACTGCTCCGATTAAGCAATTATTTGAAATATTATCTAGATGACCTCTATATCTTAACCAAGGACCAGCCATTGAAATATGATCAGTTGTACACTTACCATATGCTTTAATTAACAATCTAGCATCATATATATTTTTTTGATCCCATGGTTTAAATGGCTCAAGAACTTGAAGTCTTTGGGAACCCTTTTTAATAATAACTTCAATATTTGACCCATTATCCGACGGAGGGACAAAACCATTATCTTCATAATCAAATCCTTTAGGAGGAAGTTCTAATCCTTGAGGAGCTTCTAGTTTGACCTCTTCACCTTCTTCGTTTAAGAGGGTATCAGTGATTGGATTAAAGTCGAGTTTTCCTGATATGGCAACTGCGGCGACCATTTCTGGAGATGCAACAAATGCATGAGTATTAGGATTTCCATCTGCACGTTTTGCAAAATTTCTATTGAATGAGTGAATAATAGAATTTTTCTCTTCTTTATCTGCACCCTTACGATCCCATTGACCAATACAAGGACCGCAAGCATTTGTAAATATTTTAGCTTCTAAATTTTCAAAGATGCCAAGTAAACCATCTCGTTCAGCAGTATATCTAACCTGTTCTGAACCAGGATTTATTCCAAATTCAGCTTTTGTCTTTAGTTTTTTATCAACTGCCTGTTTAGCTATACTTGCTGCTCTGGAAAGATCTTCATAAGAAGAGTTTGTACAAGATCCTATAAGTCCCCATTCAACTTTTAATGGCCATTTTTCTTTTTTGGCTTTTTCACCCATGTCTGAAACAGGTGTTGCAAGATCAGGAGTAAAGGGTCCATTTATGTGAGGAGATAATGAATCCAAATCTATTTCAATAACTTGATCAAAATACTTTTCAGGTTCATCATAAACTTCGGGATCTGCAGTTAAATGTTCTTTTACAATGTTCGCAGCATCAGCAATATCATCTCTTCCTGTAGCCCTTAAATATCTTTCCATGGACAAATCATATCCAAACGTAGAGGTAGTTGCACCAACTTCAGCCCCCATGTTACATATAGTCCCTTTACCTGTGCAGGACATTGATTTTGCACCTGGGCCAAAATATTCAATTATAGCACCTGTACCACCTTTAACAGTTAAAATACCTGCAACTTTTAGTATTACATCTTTTGGGGCAGTCCACCCATTTAATTTACCAGTTAATTTTACACCTATTAATTTTGGGAATTTAAGCTCCCATGGCATCCCAGCCATAACATCAACTGCATCAGCACCACCAACTCCAATAGCAAGCATTCCAAGGCCCCCAGCATTAACGGTATGAGAATCCGTACCTATCATCATACCTCCAGGGAAAGCATAATTTTCAAGAACTACTTGATGTATAATTCCAGCACCGGGCTTCCAAAATCCGATCCCATATTTATTTGAAACGGATTCCAAGAAGTTAAACACTTCAGCACTCATATTATTTGCGTTTTTTAGATCATTTACTGCACCCTCTTTTGCTAAGATTAAGTGATCGCAATGGACTGTTGTTGGAACAGCAACTTTGGATTTACCAGCCTGCATAAATTGTAGTAATGCCATTTGAGCAGTAGCATCCTGACAAGCTATTCTATCAGGCGCAAAATTGACATAATCTAAACCCCTAGAATATTTTTTTGCTAATTTATTATCCCACAAATGAGCATATAAAATTTTTTCACTTGAAGTTAATGCTCTGCCGAGTATATTTTTAGTTAATTTTACACGGGCTTCTAAGTTTTCATAAACCCTTTTTATCATCTTAATGTCAAAAGCCATAAGTCACTTATTTTACAGATGCAAAAATACAAAAAATTAAGACGGGTTATTATTTTAATCAAAGTCAAAAATCATTTAAAATAATAATGAATTTTCCTTCTTTGGTATTTGTCAATTTTTTTTATTGTTTTCACGAATAAAAAATCTTTTAAATAAGCCGCATTTATTGAAAAATTTTATAAATTTGCTGCCTCTTAATTATTAAAGACAGAAAAAATTATGGCTAAAGAAACTTTCGATCGGTCAAAACCCCATTTAAATATTGGAACAATTGGCCACGTAGATCATGGAAAAACTACGCTAACTGCTGCAATCACAAAAGTATTAGCAGATGCCGGTTTATCAGAAGCGAAAAGCTTTGATCAAATTGATAATGCCCCTGAAGAAAAAGAAAGAGGTATTACTATCAACACATCTCATGTTGAATATCAAACTCAAAATCGTCACTATGCCCATGTTGATTGCCCTGGTCATGCTGATTATGTAAAAAACATGGTAACTGGTGCCGCTCAAATGGATGGTGCTATACTAGTTGTTGCTGCTACAGATGGACCTATGCCTCAAACAAGAGAGCATATACTTTTAGGTCGCCAAGTTGGAGTCCCTAGAATTGTTGTTTTTCTGAATAAAGCAGACATGGTAGATGACGAAGAATTACTTGAGTTGGTTGAGATGGAAGTTAGAGAGCAATTATCTTTCTATGACTATGATGGAGACAATACTCCAGTTATCTTAGGATCTGCCCTTGGAGCTTTGAATGGAGAACAGAAATGGGTAGATACCATTCTCAAATTAATGGAAGAGGTTGATAAATGGATTGAATTACCTGAGAGAGAAGTCGATAAAGATTTCCTGATGCCTGTTGAAGATGTTTTTTCAATCACAGGTAGAGGTACAGTTGCTACAGGTAGAATCGAGACAGGTGTTGCAAATACAGGAGATGAAATTGATATAATTGGAATGGGAGCAGAAAAACTTAAGTCAACCGTTACTGGTGTTGAAATGTTCAGAAAAATTTTAGATCGTGGAGAAGCTGGCGATAATGTGGGAATTCTTCTTAGAGGTATTGAAAAAACAGATATAACTAGAGGAATGGTGATATGTAAACCCACTTCAGTTAAACCTCATGCAAAATTTAAGGGTGAAGTTTACATCTTGAAAAAAGAAGAAGGTGGAAGGCATACCCCTTTTCATAATAATTATAGACCTCAGTTTTACGTAAGAACAACTGATGTAACAGGAAATATTGTTCTGCCTGATGGCGTTGAAATGGTTATGCCAGGGGACAATTTAACTATAACAGTAGATTTGATTCAGCCAATAGCATTAAATAAAGGTCTTCGCTTTGCAATTCGTGAAGGCGGGAGAACTGTTGGCGCTGGTCAGGTTACTGAAATTTTGGATTAATTTAAGTTTTTAAACTAATTAATAAGGTATTGGGTAGCTTGGACTATTCAATACCTTATATTACGATAAAAACGGGTTTAGCTCAGTTGGTAGAGCACTGGTCTCCAAAACCAGGTGTCGGGAGTTCGAGTCTCTCAACCCGTGCGTAAAAGGAAGTAAAGTATGAATACCGTCATTTCATATATAAAAAACTCATTCAAAGAATTAAGAGAAAATGTTTCGTGGACTCCAAGATCTGAATTGCAACGATTGGTAACTGTAGTTTTTGTCTTTTCAATAATTTTTTCAATGGCGATTTGGGGGGCGGACACTGTACTTTCTAAAATTGTAGGTATTTATTTTGAAATTATAGGTAACTAACATGGCAGAAATTGGAACTAAAAATTGGTATGTCGTTAGAGCTGTTAGTGGGNAGGAATCTAAAATTAAAGACCACATAATGGCTGAAATNAATAGATTAGGTTTTGAAAATGAAGTTGAGGACATATTAGTTCCCACAGAAAAAGTTATTCAAATTCGTAACGGTAAAAAAATAAGTAAAGAGCGCGTTTATTTTCCCGGCTATATAATGATTAAAGCAAACTTATCTGGTGAAATACCTCATGCAATCCGNTCCGTTACAAATGTAATCGGATTTTTAGGAGAGACTAAAGGGGGTGATCCTGTTCCATTAAGACCAGCAGAAGTAAATAGAATGTTAGGTAAAGTTGATGAACTTGCNATTTCTGTTGACCAAATTTCTATACCTTTTGTTATTGGTGAAAGTGTCAANGTAATTGACGGACCCTTTAATGGGTTTACAGGATCAGTTGAAAAAATTAATGAAGAAAAAAGAAAACTTGAGGTAATGGTAAAAATATTTGGNAGAAAGACCCCNTTGGAGTTAAGTTATATGCAAGTTGAAAAAATTTAATAATGGCAAAGCAGATAAGCAAAGTTTTAAAGTTACAAATTAGAGGAGGTGCTGCAAATCCATCTCCCCCTGTAGGTCCTGCATTAGGTGCTGCAGGAGTCAATATAATGGAATTTTGTAAGCAATTTAATTCCAGAACTCAAGATAAGCCAGGAAAGATTTTACCTGTAGTAATTTCAGTTTATCAGGATAAATCATTTGATTTTGTGATAAAGACAGCTCCAGCTGCTGTTCAATTAATGGATGCCGCTAAATTAAAAAAAGGATCTGGTGAACCAAACAGAGATAAAGTTGGCACTGTAACTTGGGATCAAGTTAAAAATATTGCTGAAGACAAAATGCAAGATTTAAATGCTTTTACAGTTGAATCTGCAATGAAAATGGTAGCAGGAACAGCGAGATCTATGGGGTTTATTGTTAAAGGAGATCCTCCATTTAATATTTAATATGGTTAAAATATCAAAAAAACAAAAAGAAGNAAAAGCAAAAATTAATTATGATACCCTTTATAATTTAAAGGATGCTTCATCCTTAGTTAAGGAAATAACTACTTCAAAGTTTGATGCTTCAGTTGATATTGCTGTTCGTTTGGGTATTGATCCTAAAAAAGGAAATGAAATGGTTAGAGGAGTTGTTTCTTTACCTCATGGGACAGGAAAAAAATTAAAAGTTTTAGCTTTAGTTTCTCAAGATAAAGAGAAAGAGGCAAAGGATGCTGGGGCTGATTTTGTAGGACTTGATGATTACCTACAAAAAATTAAAGAAGGTTGGACAGAAGTTGACGTTATTGTTACAATGCCAAGTATTATGGGCAAACTTGGTCCTTTAGGAAAAGTTTTAGGGCCCAGAGGACTGATGCCTAATCCTAAAACGGGTACTGTTACTATGGATATTAAAAAAGCAGTAACTGATGTAAAAGCTGGTAAAATTGATTTTAAGGTCGATAAGACAGGAATTGTACATGTTGCAGTTGGTAAAGTTTCCTTCGAAGCAAAGAAAATAGAAGAAAATGCGGATGAGTTTTTAAAAACAATTCTCAAACTAAAACCTTCATCAAGTAAGGGAACATACATTAAAAGTATTTTTATGTCTAGTTCAATGAGCCCAAGTATACCAATAGAAATTAAAGATTTAGTTTAAAGAAATTTAAATAAATGACAAGAGAAGAAAAAAAACAAGTTATTGAAGATTTAACATCAGAATTAAGTGAAGTTAAAAACTTTTATCTAACAGATATAGCAGGTTTAAATTCTTCTGAAACCTCCGCTTTAAGAAGACTTTGCTTCAAATCTAACGTAAAACTTTCTGTTGTAAAAAATACACTTTTAGCGAAAGCTATGGAAGCTTCAGAAAGAGATTTTGGTGATTTAAAAGACATTCTAAAGGGTAACACATCATTAATGTTCTCGGAGGTAGGCAATATGCCAGCAAAAATAATTAAAGATTTTAGGAAAAAATCTGAAAAACCTTTTCTGAAAGGTGCCTTTGTTGAGGAATCAATTTATATTGGAGATGATCAGATATCCACTCTTGTTTCTTTAAAATCTAAAGAAGAGGTGATTGGAGAAATAATTGGTCTTTTACAATCTCCAGTTAAAAATATAATTTCCTCCTTGAAATCAGGTGATGGAAAAATCTCAGCAATATTAAAGACATTATCAAATCAAAAGCAATAATTATAAATTAATAATAAATTTTCAAAAATTCTAAAAATGGCAGATCTAAAAAAATTCGCAGAACAGCTTGTTAACTTGACAGTTAAAGAAGTCAATGAATTAGCAGATATTTTAAAAGACGAGTACGGTATTGAACCTGCAGCAGCTGCTGTAACTGTTTCAGGAGGGGCTTCAGCTCCTGCTGAAGGTGCAGATGCAGAGGAGAAATCAGAATTCTCAGTTATTATTACTGCTTCAGGTGGTTCCAAGCTTGCGGTTGTAAAATTAGTTAAGGAATTAACAGGTCAAGGTCTAAAAGAAGCAAAAGATCTTGTAGATAATGTACCGAGTACTATTAAAGAAGGAGTCTCAAAAGACGAGGCAGATGGACTTAAAAAATCACTTGAAGAAGCTGGAGCTGAAGTTGAGCTCAAGTAATTTCAATTTCTTTTCCTGATTCATTGATAGTCAACGATTCATTATTTAAAAATGTAGTTATAGTTTTTTAAAATTCAAACAAATTATATATGCCCGATAATAGAATAGATTTTGCTGCAGCAAAGCACTCCCCAGAATACCCCGACTTTTTAGACATACAAATTAAATCTTTTCAAGACTTTTTTCAACTTGAAACAAAGTCTGACGAACGCAAAGAAGAAGGATTATTCAATACTTTTAAAGAAAATTTCCCTATTACAGACACGCGAAATCAGTTTGTGTTGGAATTCATTGATTATTTTATAGATCCACCTCGTTATTCAATTCAAGAATGTATTGAAAGAGGATTAACTTATTCTGTCCCCCTTAAGGCAAGACTTAAACTTTTTTGTACAGATCCTGAACATGAAGATTTTGAAACGATTGTTCAAGATGTTTTTTTAGGCACCATCCCTTATATGACTCCAAGTGGAACTTTTATAGTTAACGGAGCAGAAAGAGTTGTAGTTTCTCAACTACATAGATCTCCAGGTGTATTTTTTGGACAATCTTTTCACGCAAATGGAACTAAATTATATTCTGCAAGAGTAATTCCTTTTAAAGGATCGTGGATAGAATTTGCAACTGACATTAATAATGTTATGTATGCCTATATTGATCGGAAGAAGAAGCTTCCAGTCACAACTCTTTTCCGTGCAATTGGATATGAAAGTGATAAAGAAATACTTGAAATATTTGATCTTGCTGAAGAAGTTAAGGTTTCCAAATCTGGGCTCAAAAAAGTATTAAATCGAAAATTGGCAGCTAGAGTATTAAAAACATGGCATGAAGATTTTGTTGATGAAGATACGGGAGAAGTTATATCAATAGAAAGAAATGAAATTGTAATAGATAGAGATACAGTATTAGAAAAAGATCATCTTCAAGAAATTATGGATGCTGAAGTAAAGACAATTCTTCTTCACAAACAAGATTCACATCTTGCAGATTACGCTATAATCCATAATACTCTTCAAAAAGATCCTACAAATTCTGAAAAAGAGGCTGTTGAACACATTTACAGACAACTTAGAAATGCTGAGCCTCCAGACGAAGATACAGCGAGAGGTATAATAGATAAATTATTTTTTTCAGATCAAAGATACAATTTGGGTGAAGTAGGTAGGTATCGAATGAATAAAAAATTAGGACTTGAAGTTGAAATGGATATGCAAGTTTTGACAAAACTTGATATTATTACTATTGTAAAGTACTTAATTGAATTAATTAATTCAAAGGCAGAAATTGATGATATTGATCATCTTTCTAACAGAAGAGTCAGGACTGTTGGTGAGCAATTATCTTCTCAGTTTGGTGTTGGACTTGCAAGAATGGCAAGAACTATCAGAGAAAGAATGAATGTTCGTGATAATGAGGTTTTCACACCTATTGATTTAATTAATGCAAAAACTCTTTCATCAGTTATAAACACTTTTTTTGGCACAAATCAACTCTCACAATTTATGGATGCAACTAATCCTTTAGCTGAAATAACTCATAAGAGAAGACTTTCAGCTCTGGGCCCTGGAGGTTTATCTCGAGAACGTGCTGGTTTTGAAGTTAGAGATGTCCATTACACTCATTATGGTAGATTATGTCCAATAGAAACTCCTGAGGGTCCAAATATTGGATTGATTTCTTCCCTAGGGGTTTATGCTAAGGTAAATAACCTTGGATTTATTGAAACTCCTTATCGGAAAGTTGAAAAAGGAAAGATAAATTTAAATGACACAATATATCTAAGTGCAGAAGAAGAAGAAGACAACTTAATTGCCCAGGCTAATATACCTTATGATAAAAACGGTAAAATAACAATTGATAGGGTTATCGCAAGAGATCAAGCGGATTTTCCTGTAGTTGAACCCAAAGAAATTAATTATACTGATGTTGCCCCAAATCAAATAGCCTCTATATCCGCTTCATTAATTCCATTTCTAGAGCATGATGATGCCAATCGAGCTTTGATGGGATCAAATATGATGAGACAGGCTGTGCCTCTTTTGCGTCCTGAGTCTCCTATTGTTGGAACTGGTCTGGAAAGACAGGTTGCTTCAGACTCAAGAGTACTTGTCAATTCTGAGGGAGAAGGAAAGGTAAAATACGTAGATTCTGATAAGATAGTAATTAAATATGATCGATCTAAAGAGGAAAAGATGACCAGTTTTGAAGACGATATAAAAACATATGATCTGATTAAGTTTAGAAAAACAAATCAAGGTACATGCATTAATCTGAAACCGATAGTAAAAAAAGGAGACAAGGTATATAAAGGTATGGTTTTGTGTGAGGGTTATGCTACTGAGAAAGGAGAACTTGCATTGGGTAGAAATATGATGGTTGCATTTATGCCATGGAAGGGTTACAACTTTGAAGATGCAATTGTTGTTTCAGAAAAAGTTGTGAGAGAAGATATATTTACTTCTATTCATATTGATGAATATTCAATAGATGTTCGTGACACTAAGTTAGGTACTGAAGAATTGACTAATGATATACCTAATGTTAGTGAAGAAGCAACAAAAGATTTAGACGAAAACGGTATGATTCGTGTTGGCGCAGAAGTTAATCCTGGAGATATTTTGATCGGCAAAATAACTCCAAAGGGAGAATCAGATCCATCTCCTGAGGAAAAGTTATTACGTGCTATTTTTGGCGATAAAGCAGGTGATGTTAAGGATGCATCATTAAAAGCTCCACCATCACTTCATGGAGTAGTTATTGACAAAAAGCTTTTTACAAGGCCTTTTAAGGATAAAAGAAGACGAAATCAAGATAAGCAAGAATTAGAGATATTAGAAAAACAATTCAAGGTTAAATTTGATGAATTGCAAAATAGTCTTGTAGAGAAATTATACGCAATTGTCTCTGGTAAAACCTCACAAGGGATAACAAATGATCTGGGTGAGGAGGTTGTATCTAAAGGTAAAAAATACTCTTTGAAATTACTTCAGAAAATAGATGATTATACTCATTTAAATTTATCTTCATGGACAAACTCAGCCAAAACGAATAAACTCGTTGCAGATTTAATTCATAATTATAAGATTAAAGAAAATGATCTTCAAGGTGTTCTAAGAAGAGAAAAATTTACTATTAGTGTCGGAGATGAATTACCTGCTGGCGTAAAGAAATTAGCTAAGGTTTATGTGGCAAAAAAGAGAAAGCTTAAAGTTGGAGATAAAATGGCAGGTAGACATGGTAACAAAGGAATTGTAGCTAGAATTGTCCGTGAGGAAGAAATGCCTTTTCTTGAAGATGGAACTCCAGTAGATATTGTCTTAAACCCATTAGGAGTTCCCTCAAGAATGAATATTGGTCAAATATATGAAACAGTTTTAGGTTGGGCTGGTCTAAATTTGAATAAAAAGTTTTCCACTCCAATTTTTGACGGTGCTTCAATTGATCAGATAAACAAATTAACTGAAGAGGGAAGAGTTCCCCAATATGGACACACTTATTTATATGATGGGGGAACAGGAGATCGTTTTGATCAAGCAGCCACGGTAGGTGTTATTTATATGCTTAAGTTGGGACATATGGTTGATGACAAAATGCATTCAAGATCTATAGGTCCCTATTCTCTTATAACTCAGCAACCGCTTGGAGGTAAGGCACAGTTTGGCGGTCAAAGGTTTGGTGAGATGGAAGTATGGGCTCTAGAAGCTTACGGTGCTTCCAGCGCTTTACAAGAAATATTAACAGTTAAGTCAGATGACGTTATAGGTAGAGCTAAAACATATGAATCTATTGTTAAAGGTGAAACTCTGCCAGAGCCAGGATTACCTGAATCATTTAATGTTTTAATGCATGAATTAAAGGGGCTTGGCCTAGATATAAGATTAGTAGAATAAATTTAATCAAGGGAGATACAAAATTATGATAAGAAATAATGAACTAATTACTCAGAAGAAATTTAATAAGATTTCAATTGGATTGGCATCACCAGAAGTTGTTTTAGCTAATTCTAGGGGAGAAGTCCTTAAACCAGAAACTATTAATTATAGAACACATAAGCCAGAGAGAGATGGTCTTTTTTGTGAAAGAATTTTTGGTCCTGTTAAAGATTTTGAATGTGCTTGTGGAAAATATAAGCGAATTAGGTACAAAGGAATCGTTTGTGATAGATGTGGCGTTGAGGTTACGGAAAAAAAAGTCAGACGTGATAGAGTTGGCCACATAAGTCTGGTAGTTCCTGTTGCTCATATATGGTATTTTCGATCATTGCCAAATAAGATAGGATATCTTTTAGGTCTTCCTTCAAAAAAATTGGATATGATAATTTATTATGAAAGATATGTTGTCATCCAGGCAGGTGTTGCAAAAAATTCTGAGGGAGAGCCCCTGGAGGTAATGGATTTTTTAACAGAAGAGGAATATTTAAATGTCATGGAAAGTCTTCCCCCTGAAAATCAGTTTATGGAAGATTCTGACCCAAATAAATTTATTGCAAAGATGGG
>NZZH01000063.1 GCA_002702405.1 Flavobacteriaceae bacterium
TTGAATTAATTCTTCAACAATTTTTTTATTTGAAATTAAATTAACAAGCGATATGAATTTTAGTTTAACAAGTCTTTTAGCAATTTGATAAGTAAAAAAATTAGTTTTATAACAAACAACTTGGGGGGTTCCAATTATTGCTGTTTCTAACGTTGCTGTCCCACTAGAAACAATTGCTGCTTCTGAAACTTTTAATAATTCATATGTTTGATTTTTTACAATAATTATATTTGTCTTATAAAGATATTTTTTATACCAGTTGATTTCTATTCCTGGTGCAGCAGCAAGAACAAACTGAAGGTTTAAAAATTTTCTTGAGGTTTCTATAAAAGTTTTGAGCATTCTTTTAATTTCTTGTTTACGACTCCCAGGTAGCATAGCAATTAAAGAATTTTTATTTGAGATTTTATTTTTCTTATAAAAATTTGACTGTTTTTTTTGTTTTTTAAAGTTTTCCACAAGTGGATGCCCAACAAAATGAACTTTAAAGTCATGTTTTCTTTTATAGTAATCTTTTTCAAAAGGAAGGATCGCATATAATGAATCTATATTTTTTTTAATCACAGAGATTCTATTCTCATTCCAGGCCCAGATTTGTGGACTTATATAATAATGATTTTTATAGCCTCTTTTTTTTGCCCATTCGGCAATTCTTAGATTAAATCCAGGATAATCAATGTAAACAATTACATCAGGATTGAATTTTATTATATCTTTTTTACAAAATTTAAAATTTTTAATAATTGTTTTAAGATGCATTAACACCTCAATAAATCCCATGAAAGCAAGTTCTTTGTAATCCTNTACCAAAACCCCTCCAGATTTTTTCATTAAAANTCCTCCCCAGCATCGAATANTNGCATTTGAATCTATTTTTTTAATTTCTCTTATTAGCTTTGAACCATGCAAATCNCCNGATGCNTCTCCNGCAATTANATAGTATTTCACTTTAAAAANNTTTTATTAGNCATTTCCTAAAATATTTTTAGAAAAGTTATTANNACAACAANAAANAATGAAATNAAAANTAATCCAAGNGCAAAATCATATTTTTCNTTTTTNATAGCAATAAAGAAAATAGGTAAAATTATTAAAGCCCCNATACTTATTAAACTTCCTAATTTTTTTTGATTNTNTAGTTGAATTAAACTTTCTTCTAAAGTAACTTGAGATAANANAACAGANATTANNATCATGCCAGTAATACTNGCAAGTAAACCTGATATAAANCCATTNATAATATTTTTAACTTTCAAAAGACCAGGTATTTAAATTTTNAATANAGTGGTGAGCTGTTAAATCAAATTGAATTGGTACNATAGATATATAACCTTTATNTAGGGCCCACTCATCAGTATCTTTACCTTTATCTTCATTAACAAATCTGCCAGTTANCCAATAATACTTTTGTCCCATTGGATTAGTTCTTTTATCAAATTCTTCTACCCAATGNGCATTTGCTTGNCGACAAATTTTAATTCCTTTAATTCCTTTTTTATTAATTTTAGGAATGTTGACATTTAAGACTATATCTTTTGGCATTCCATTTTTTATGACATCTAAAGTAATTTTTCTAATGTATTTTTTGGCATGTTCAAAATTTGCATTCCATCTATAATCTAAAAGAGAGAACCCTATAGCTGGAATTCCTTCAATTCCAGCTTCAATTGCAGCACTCATAGTTCCAGAATAGATTACATTTATTGATGAATTAGATCCATGATTTATTCCAGAGACACATAGATCAGGTTTTTTTTTTAAAAGTTCATTAACGCCCAATTTCACACAATCTGCAGGTGTCCCTGAACAACTATATTCAATTTGGGGACCATTCGGAGTTCTAATTTTATTGCANTGCAAAGTTGAATTTATNGTTATAGCATGNCCTTTTGCAGACTGGGGAGTGTTAGGNGCAACTACTACAACATCACCTATCTTATTCATAATTTCTATTAATGTCCTTAAACCTGGAGCAGAAATACCATCATCATTAGTAACTAAAATAAGAGGTTTTTTAATCATTTGGATTTAATTAGGAAGCTAAATTACTAAATTTGTAGTGCCTAAAGTATTTTAAATTATACAAAAAGGTAAGTGCTTAATTGAAAAGGATAAATCCTTTTTTTTANNTTTGCTTTTATGGTTAATTCAATGAGATATCTACTTAAAATAATTTCNTTTATACTTTTCANAGGAATACTTTTAAGTTTTTCAGTTNATAGAGGATCTAATCCAAATAAGGATAGGCTTTTATTGGAATTGATTTCTTATGTTTTAGAACGTGGACACTATAATCCNAGACAGATTGATGACAATTTCTCTAAAAATGTTTTTAACAGTTATATTAAAGGNTTAGANAATCAAAGAAGATTTTTTCTCCAGTCAGATATTGATAATTTTACAAAATATAGATATAGAATTGATGATTTNATTAAGAATTCTGATATTAGTTTTTTTGATTTAACGATTGAAAAACTTTTTCAAAGAACAAACCAGGTTAATTCATTTTATAGNGAANTATTAGAGAAACCTTTTGATTTTAGTAAAGAAGAATTCATAAATCTTGATTTTGATAATCTGCCATATTCTAGAACTTTAAATGATCTTAAAAAAAGATGGAGAATGAGNTTTAAGCTTTCNGCTCTNCAAATATATTATGATAAGAAGCAAGAAGAAAATGATAAAAAGGGGAAAGATAGTATGTATCAAATAAAATCTGACTTAGCTCTTGAAAGAGAAGCTCGTGAATCAGTAATTGAAAATNTAGATATTTTCTTTGAAAATGTTTCTCAGTTAGAGAGAAAAGATTGGTTTACAGTTTTTGTTAATTCAATTGCATTAGAATTTGATCCACATACAAGCTACTATGCCCCTCAAGAAAAAGATAGATTTGATACTAGGATTTCAGGAAAGTTTGAGGGAATAGGAGCAAGGTTACAAAGAAAGAATGAACAAGTTCATATCATTGAGATTATTCCAGGCGGACCTGTTTGGAGAGATAATCTTTTAAAGGTTGGAGAAATAATTTTGAAAGTAGCCCAAAAAGATGAGGAGCCTATTGAGATTGGAAATATGAGATTAGATGATGCTGTCAATTTAATTAAAGGTCCAAAAGGAACAAAAGTTTATTTAACTGTAAAAAAAGTTGATGGAATAATTGAAGAAGTCGAAATTATAAGAGATGTTGTTGAATTAGAGGAATCTTATGCTAAGTCATCACTTATTATCAAAGACAGTAATAAATATGGTTTGATTGAACTTCCTCAGTTCTATATTGATTTTGACGATTATTCCAACAGAAACGCTGCAATTGATGTCAAAAAAGAAATAAATCAACTTAAAGAAAAAGATGTNCAAGGTATCATAATTGATTTGAGNAATAATGGTGGAGGTTCTTTGAAAACAGTAGTTGATATTACTGGATATTTTATAAAAGATGGACCTGTAGTCCAAGTTAAAAGTACTGGAGGAAGAAAAGAGATTCTTCGAGATAATGATTCATCTATTATTTGGGAAGGCCCTTTAGTAATTCTTGTAAACGAATTTTCTGCCTCTGCATCTGAAATACTTGCCGCAGCATTGCAGGATTATAAAAGAGCAATTGTTCTTGGCAGTAAACAAACTTTTGGGAAAGGGACAGTTCAAAACATGGTCGATTTAAATCGTATTATCTCAGGAAGTACATATGGTGATCTTGGAGCAGTTAAATTAACAACGGATAAATTTTACAGAATAAATGGTGGTTCTACCCAATTAGAAGGGGTTAAAAGTGATGTTGTTATTTTAGACAGGTACTCATATATAGACTTAGGGGAGAAAGATCAAGAGAATCCTCTTTCATGGGATTATATTGAGCCNACANCTTTTGATTTTTGGCATTATGAAATAGATTATAAATCTATGTTAGAAAGGAGTGAAAATCGAATGAAATCAAGCCAATATATAAGTCTTATTGATGAGCAAGCTAAATGGGTTAAGCAGCAACAAGACGAATATGACTATACATTGAACTATAATAATTTATATCAAGAAAAGGAGTTTGAGAAAAAAAAGATTAATAAATTTAAAAAATTAAATGAATTTGAGTCAGGTCTTCAGTTTGAATGGCTTCCAGAACCTGGAAAAAAAACGATTAATAAAGAAATAACTCTAAGAAGAAATCGTTGGATACAATCTCTCAAAGCGGATTTTTATATTGANGAGGCCACCAATATTTTAGAAGATTTGAACTCAAAAAGCTATAATAAATTAGCTCAGCTGAAAAATAGCAAAAATTGATTTATTCATTTAATCGGTTTGCATCCAAGTTTAGGTGAATAAAAATTAGAATGCTGAACACTAATAAACATGATCCTCCGTAACTAATAAACGGTAATGGTATTCCAATAGTAGGACTTATTCCCAATGACATTCCAATATTTATTAAAAAGTGAACAAAAAGCAGGCTTGCTACAGAATATGAGAAAAATCTTCTAAATTTTCTAGTTTGTTTTTCAGCACTGACTATAATCTTAATAATAAGAGCAAGNTATATTGTTATCAATATGGAACTNCCTATAAAACCCCATTCCTCTCCAATAGTACTGAAAATATAATCTGTATGTTGCTGGGGAACAAAGTTTCCTTTGGTTTGCGATCCCTCAAGAAATCCTTTTCCAGTTAATCCACCTGATCCAATTGCAATTTTAGACTGATTTATATTATATCCTGCACCCTTATAATCAATTTTTTTACCAAGAAATATTTCANTTCTGTCTCTATGACGTTGTTCAAATAATTCATAATATCCGTAATCTACCATAAAGGAGAATCCAATAGAAACTATTGTGAAAATAATTAATGGCCAAATTTTTATTTTTGAATTTATATATCTGAGAAAGAAATAAATTATAATAGACAAAAGAAAAATAATAGTTATAGTTATTATGGTTTCAAAGCTTATTGTAATTAGAAATAATAAGGTNGCTGAAACAAAAACAATAAGATATATATAACTTAANCCTTCACGAAATAGTGGAAAAAAGAAAGCAATAAAAATTATTGCGGATCCTAGGTCTGGTTGAAATGAAATCAAAAAAACTGGTATGGCTANAAGTGCTATAATTTTTAATTGAGAAGAANTTTTTTTAATATCTGTTTGTATGTTACTTANGTAGTTTCCTAAAACAAGTATCGTTCCAATTTTTGNAAANTCAGATGGTTGAAGACTAATAGGNCCAATGGAATACCAGGAAGTTGATAAATTGACAGTTTTACCAAATAAAAATAGTCCTATTAATAAGACAATACTNATAAAATATGCAAAATTAGAAAAAGGTTCAAGGGTTTTAGGATCAATAACCAAAAGAAAAATACCTGAGGCTAAACTTATAAGGAGAAAAATAAATTGTTTCCCAATTGGAGATAAAAAAAAGCTAATGTTTTGAAAGTTCTCACCATAAGTTGCAGAGTAAAGATTTAACATTCCAAAACTTATTATTNAAAAATATAATAAAACTGTAACCCAATCAATACTTAATAAAATATTTCTATTCATTTATAGTAAATTCAGTACCTGAGTATGGTTTTTCATATTCTTTTAAAAGACTTCCATCCAAAATTCTTTTTTCAAGCCATTTTCTNTTAACTTCTTTATTCAGATATTTTTCAATTACTAAACTAGCAATTGGAGCAGCCCATCTTGCTCCCCAGTAACCATTTTCAACAAAAACACATATAGCTATTTCTGGATTTTCTTTTGGAGCAAATCCTATGAAAATGGAATGATCAGTCAATTGAACTTTTTCGTCTTTAATCTTAGTAAAATTTTCTATGGTTCCCGTTTTTCCACAAACACTAACGTTTTGAATTTTAGCAATTTTTGCAGTTCCTCTTTCAGTAACTTGATACATTCCCTCAATAACTTTTTCATAATGAATTGAGTCAATTAAAGTAAATTTTTTTTCATTTACTTTATTATTAATTAGATCGTTTGATTTAACAAAATGGGGAGTTATATAATAACCTCTATTAGCAATTGCAGCAGTAATGTTTGCCATTTGTATTGGAGTCGCTAGTATTTCCCCTTGGCCAATTGCATTTGATACTATTGTAGATGATTTCCANCCACCTTTATTATACCAGTAATCNTAATAATTTGAATTAGGTATAAAACCAGTTTTGCCAATTGGTAAATCATATCCTAAATAATCTCCTAAACCAAAACTTTTAACATATTTATTCCAGTTTTCAAGCCCATCAGAAGGAGATCCATTTTTATCTATGATACTTCTGTATGTCTTAGCAAAAAATGTATTACAAGATTTATAAATTGCTTTTAAAAGATTATTTTTTGATCCTTTTGGACAAAAACATTCCATATGCATTCCTTTGGCATAATAATGNCCTTCATTNCANTCAAAAATAGTTTTATCATTTATTGTACCCTCCTGAAGNGCTACAAGNGCATTAATTGTTTTAAATGGTGANCCTGGAGCATATTGAGCTTGAAGNCCCCTATCAAAAAGAGGTTTTGAAATAGTATCCAATGAAAGATTAGAGTAATTTTTTGAGCGTTCTCTTCCAACTAATAAATTAGGATTATAACTTGGCGCTGAAACTAATGCCAGTACCTCACCAGTGGTTGGTTGAATAGCAACTATCCCTCCCCATTTATTTTCCATTAATTTTTCACCATATTTCTGAATATCAATATCTATTGTTAAACTTAAATTATTTGAATTTTTTGAAGGAATATCAAATTCNCCATTTTCATAAGATCCAATAATTCTATTGAAACGATCCTTTTGATAAAATTTTTTACCCTTAGTTCCTCTCAAATCATTTTCATAATATTTTTCTATTCCTTGCCTTCCAATTAGATCTCCAGATTGATAATAGGTAAATTTTTTTAAGTCGTTTTTATTAACCTCACTAACATATCCTAANATATTAGCTGCGATTGAGTTAGGATAATCTCTTATAGATTTTTTTTGCAAATAAAAACCTTTGTATTTCCATATTTTTTCTTGAATTATAGCATTAATCTCTTTTGGTATTTGCGAGATGATGACTGAGGGTAATTTAGATGAAAATTTTTCNGCTTTATTTAAATTATTTATTAGTAAATTNTTATCAACTTTTAAAATGTTAGATAACTCTATNGTATCAAAAGCAGATATATTTTCAGGTATACCCATCAAATCNTATGATGATTTATTNGAAACTAAAACTTTTCCATTTCTATCAAAAATCAAACCTCTTTCTGGAAATAATGTTTGTTNAAAAACAGCATTATTATCTGAAAGAAATTTATATGAAGAATCAATTATTTGAAGATTAACCAATCTTAAAATAAAAATTATAGAAACTAGTATTGCAATAAATGGTAAAAAATAAATTCTAATCATTTTTTGTTTCAAGTAATATTAGGATTGGCCAAATCACTATAATAGAAAACACAGTTGTAAAAAAAGTATTTTTTAAAATTAAAAAAATACTTTTTGGATCTAAAAAAATTATGAAGAATAAAATAAAGTGGTGAACAAAAATCATCAAAAATAAAAACCCAATCTTGTTTAGTGTTCTAGCTTCTTTTGAAATAAGATTTTCCGGTAATTCAGAAAGTTTTAATCTAAATGAAAATATTGCGAAATAAGGACGAAGGAATCCAATTGTTAAACATGCAATGGTATGCGCACCAGAACTTTGAGAGATTAGATCTAAACTAAAACCTAATAAAAATCCTAAAAAAATTGTCTCTGATTGATTATTATTAAAATGATATATAATTAAAAAAAGTATATACAGATATGGATTTAAGTAACCAAATAAATTTATATTATTTAAAACAAAAACCTGAATTAATATAAGCAGGATAAATTGTAAGGTATATTTTATTGTTTTATTCATTATTTTCTAAACCTTTAATTTCTTCACTAGTTTTATTTTCAATTATATAAGCGTATTTTTTTTGCGTTAGATTACTAAATAATTCTACATCAATATCATAGAAATTTTCTGAGGTTGTATCAATAAAACCAGTAACTCTTCCAATAGGTATGCCTTCAGGGAAATAGGAAGACATTCCTCCTGTAACTATTGTATCACCTATGGAAACAGGATTGATCGTTGCTATATCAATAAGTTTCATTTTATTTGGACTCTCACCTTCCCAAAGTAAAGATCCAAAAGATAAATTTTTTTTGAATTTTACATTCAATTTAATGTCCTTGTGGAGGATTGAAATAACACTTGAAAAATTTTCAGTTGTTTCATTAACAATACCAACCACACCATCATTAGAAATTACTCCCATTTCTGAATAAATACCGTCTTTGAATCCTTTATCGAGTATAAGATAATTTCTAGCATTTGTATAACTATTCTTAAGAACTTTAGCTCCAATGGTTTTAAACGGAAAATTTATTGTATCGCTTGACTCNAATAGTTGATTAAGATAAATTAGTTCATANATCTTTAGTTTTTCATTTTCAGTTCTTAAAATTTGGTTTTTCTCANCAAGATTAAAATAGCTAATTGTTCTGTCTTTGACTGAGTGAACAGAGCCAGATAGACTGAGACTTAATTGATTGATAAATGATTTATGAAAAAAACTTCTTTTTGATAAAAAGAAAATAGAAAAAAAAAGTAAGGATATATAAATTA
The DNA here is from genome assembly GCA_002702405.1 of Flavobacteriaceae bacterium. Next base: position 8,647 of record NZZH01000063.1, read on the forward strand.
AGAAATTTTTATACCTCAGCAGTATATTTAAAATCTGCTGCATATAAACTTATTTTATTAGGATTGGCTTGTATATGTCAAGATTTTTCAGTGTTATTCCTGTACCTCTAACTACTGCTTGAAGAGGATCTTCAGCAATGTAGACTGGCAAATCTGTTTTTCTTGATAGNCGAACATCTAAACCTCTTAATAGAGCACCACCTCCAGCTAGATATATTCCGGTGTTATATATATCAGCTGCTAGTTCTGGAGGAGTTTGTGATAAAGCTTCCATAATTGCATCTTCAATTCTTATAATAGATTTATCAAGTGCTTTTGATATTTCAGTATAACTAGTCATAACTTGTTTGGGTTTTCCAGTAACTAAGTCTCGTCCTTGAACTGACATATCTTCAGGAGGATTCTCTAGATCATCAATGACTGATCCAATCAAAATTTTAATTTTTTCAGCTGTTCTATCACCTACGTAAAGATTATGTTTACTTCTCATGTAGTTAACAATGTCATTAGTAAAGACATCACCAGCAATTTTAACAGATTTATCACATACGATACCAGAGAGGGCAATAACAGCAATTTCAGTAGTTCCACCACCTATATCTACAATCATATTTCCTTTTGGTTGCATTATATCAATACCAATTCCAATAGCTGCAGCCATGGGTTCATGAATTAGATAAATTTCTTTGCCATTTACTCTTTCAGCAGATTCCTTAACAGCTCTCATTTCTACTTCTGTTATGCCAGAAGGTATGCATATTACCATTTTGAGAGAAGGAGTGAAAAACTTTTTTTTAAGTGATGGAATGCTTTTGATAAGTGTATTGATCATTTGTTCAGATGCATTGAAATCTGCAATTACTCCATCTTTCAAAGGTCTGATTGTTTTTACATTTTCATGAGTCTTACCTTGCATCATATTTGCTTCTTCACCAATAGCAATAATTTTGTTTGTCCTTCTGTCTAAAGCAACTATAGAGGGACTATCAACTACAATTTTATCGTTATGAATTATAAGCGTATTTGCTGTCCCAAGATCTATTGCTATCTCTTCAGTTAAGAAACCCATGTTGTACCTTTAAATTAAATCTTTTTGCAAAGGTATAAAATTAATGTTTGAAATGACGTATTCCAGAGAATACCATTGATAAATTATTTTTGTTACAATAATTTATAGATAAATGATCATTAATTGATCCTCCGGGCTGTAATATAGAATTTATACCTTCTTTTTGTGCTATCTCAACACAATCGGGGAATGGGAAAAAAGCATCACTTATCATGACAGCATCTTTTAGATTGAACTTAAATTTTTTTGATTTTTCTATAGCTTGTCTAAGCGCATCAACTCTAGAGGTTTGACCAGTTCCAGAACCTAATAATTGTTTGTTTTTAACTAATACAATTGTATTTGATTTTGTATGCTTTGATATTTTTGAACCAAAAAGGAGATCTTCTATTTGATTTTTTGAAGGTTTTAAATCAGTAACATAATCTAGATTTTCTATTGAATCAGTATGATTATCCCTAGTCTGCTTTATTGTTCCATTTAAACAAGACCGAAAAATTTTTTTTGGAAGACTGAAATCTGGTTTTAATACTATTAGCACTCTATTTTTTTTCTTTTCAAGTAATTTTTTTTTCGCCTGATCAGAGAAGGATGGAGAAATTAGTATCTCAAAAAATAGAGAATTTATTTCATTAGCTGTTTCAAGGTCAATTTCTGAATTTGAAATTAATATTCCTCCAAATGCAGAAATAGGATCTCCAGCTAAAGAATCTAAATACGCTTTTTTTGTATTTAAACGTATTGCAAAACCGCAGGCATTTGTGTGTTTAAAAATCCCAAAACTAGATTTTTCATTTTTAAATTCAGACATTAAATTTATCGCAGCATCAATATCTAGTAGATTATTATAGGACAAATCTTTTCCAGATATCTTTTCAATCATTTTTTCAATTGGACCGATAAATTCTCCTTTTTGATGTGGGTTTTCTCCATATCGTAGCGTTAATTTTTCATTTTTTTGAAAATAGTTTAAAATAGTATAATCATAATTGGAAGAGTTTGAGAAAGCTTTTATAGAAAATTTCTTTCTATCTTCTATACTAGTTTCACCTTTACTTTTCTCAAGCATAGATAAAAAATCTGGATAATCTTCTTTACTTGAAACACATAAAACATCTTTAAAGTTTTTAGCTGCAGCCCTTATAAGGGCAATCCCTCCTATATCAATTTTTTCAATTACCTCACTTTCTTTAGCTCCTGAAAAAACAGTTTCTTCAAATGGATAAAGATCTACTATGACAAGATCAATTTGAGGAATACCTAGCTTTTTTATAGTTGATTGGTCACTTGCTTCTTCTTGTCGATTAAGAATACCNCCAAAAATTTTTGGATGGAGAGTTTTTACCCTCCCGCCAAGTATAGAGGGNTATTCAGTAATACTTTCCACTGAGGTTACAGAATATCCTAACTCTTTTATGAAGGTCTCTGTTCCACCTGTTGAATAAAATGAAACACCAAAACTTTCCAATTTTTTTATTATNGGTTCAAGTCCAGATTTATCAAAGACTGAAATCAGTGCGGAAGAAATTTTTATTGATTCTTTCATTTTTTAATACTATTAATTTCCATAGAAACCATTTTAGAAATTTTTTCTAAAAATAACATATCTTCTTTTGTAAAAGCATCAAAAGTGAAAGAATCAATATCAATTTGACCTATATTTAATTCATTNTAAAAAATTGGCACTACTATTTCCGATTTCACATTTAAGTTACACGAAATGTAGTTTTCATGTAGACTAACATCTGGAATTAAAGAGGTTTTATTTGATACTGCTACTTCACCACAAACCCCTTTTCCAAAGGGAATGACCTCATGGTCTGTTGGAGATCCAGTAAAAGCTTTTAATTCAAGAGTTTTATTTTCAAAATTTGAAAAGTAAAACCCAACCCAATTATAATAATTAATTTTTTCATGAAGTAGATTGCATAAAAGATTTAACTTTTCTTCAAATTTTTTTTTTGAACTTGATAAAATTTTGGCTGATTCGTCTACTAAATTTGGAAATAAGCTCACTTTAATACTTTTGAACAAAAATATCAAAAAAACCTTATGTGTCTAATTTTATATAAACACGTATAAAAAATTAGCTTAAATTTGTAAAGTCATGTTCAAAGCAATACGAATATTTTTATTGTGTATAGTTTTTCTAGCTTCCAATGTTGGATTTGCTTTCAATATTCATATTTGCGGAGGTTCAGTATCTGAAATATCAGTTATTTGGAACAAAGCAGGTTGTGATATGCCTGATAATCATAAAAACGATTCTCATCAACATTCCAAGAACTTTAAAGCTGAAGATTGTTGTAATGATGAAATTCTCATAGTTCAAAAAAGTGATCCAGAAAGAATTTCTGTAAAACAAATAAATAACTTCTCAGATAATTTTTCAATTCTTTTAACTAATACTTCTTTTGTTAAAGAGNNTTTTTTTNCCAATTTGAATCTGAAAAAAATAAAGTATCCNCCTCCAACAAAACTATTTTTACTCTTTAGCTCATTTATCTTTTATGGTTGATTAAATAGTCTCAGATTTTNAAAAAACAATGACTATCAACCCTAAGATATTTATACATGAAAAAATTTATTTTAATNATATTTATACTTTCAGTTTCATTTGTGCATGCNCAAGAGACGCTAAGTGGAACTATTTTATACAAACTTAATGAGGATGATTATCCGTTAGAAGGAGCTAGTATTTATTGGCTAAATACTAATAAGGGTACGATCACCAATTTTTCAGGTGATTTCATAATAGAGAAGACTGACGAATCAGANTTGTTAGTAATTAGTTATATCGGTTTTTTATCAGACACTTTAAAAGTCAAATCTAGTCCAATTATTCATTTTTTAAAATCAGATGAAAACAATTCACTTGATGAGATTACAGTTCAGAAAAAAAGAAAAACNATACAAAAATCTTATCTAACAGCTCAGAATATAATGAAAGTTTCTAGTGAAGAACTTTTGAAAGCCGCATGTTGTAATTTATCAGAAAGTTTTGAAACTAATCCTACAATAGATGTAAATTTTTCAGATGCTTTAACGGGAACTAAGCAAATTAAAATGTTGGGTCTTGAGAGTCCTTATATGATGATTTCTGAAGAGAATATTCCAATGATTAGAGGTGCTTCACAAGCATATGGNCTNACTTTTATTCCTGGGACATGGATTGAAAGTATTCAAATAACAAAAGGCGCAGGAAGTATTGTTAATGGTTTTGAAAGTATTTCAGGACAGATAAATACTGAACTTAAAAAACCTTTTAGTGATTTACCGTTATTTATTAATCTNTTCGGCTCTCAAATGGGACGTTTGGAAGCCAATACCCATATCAATAAAAAAGTATTTGATAGAATAAGTATGGGGGTTTACATGCATGTAAATAGCAATAATGAAAGAATGGATCAAAATCAAGATTCTTTTTTGGATTCCCCTTTATCAAATCAAATTAACGTTATGAATAGATGGCAATATACAAATCCAGAAATAGGATTAGTAAGTTTTTTTACTTGGAGNTATATGCAGGATCAAAAGCAAATGGGCACCCTAGATTTTGATCCATTAAAGCATAGAGGATCTAATACTTTTTGGGGCAGTGAAATAAAGACCAATCGATTAGATCTTTCTTTTAAAGCAGGTTATGTNTTTCCNGATCTTCCTTATCAATCTTTTGGATTTCAAACCGCTTTTAGCACTCATGATCAGGATTCATATTATGGACTTAGAATCTATGATATATATCATGAAAGTATTTATAATAATCTACTTTTCAANTCAATAATTGGAAATACAATGAATAAATTTAAAGTTGGAGTGAATTTNAGTTATGACCGATATGTTGAAAAGGTNGATAATATTAATTATAACAGAATAGANAAATCAATAGGAACTTTTTTTGAATATACATACAATAATAATTCAGATATTAGTTTTTCGGGTGGCCTTAGATTTGACAANCACAATCANATNGGAAGTTTTATTACTCCNAGAATTCATTTTAGATACAACCCATTAGAAAATTTCGTTTTACGAATTTCTTCAGGTTCAGGAAGAAAAATTGCAAATATTTTTGCGGAGAATCAAAGAATGTTTGGAACAAATCGTATTATAAATCTTCTTCAAAATGGATCTGGAGTCTATGGGTTAGATCCTGAATTAGCATGGAATTATGGTTTAAGTATTTTACGAAGTTTTAGATTTTTAGGCGGAGATTTTGAGCTANTTGCTGATTACTATATAACTAATTTTAAAAATCAAATTCTTATTGACTGGGAAGAATCCAATAAAATTTCTTTCTATAATTTAGAAGGTAAAAGTAGCTCAAAAAGTTTACAGTTAGGATTAGATTTTAGCTACAGAGAATTTCTTACACTCTCTGCTGCATATAAGAATTATATAATAAAGAGTAATTATAACTCAGGGTATTTGTCTAAACCTTTGCAGCCAAGAAATATTATATTTTTTAATANCGGATTGGAATCTACTATGAATAATGGCAGTCAGTGGAAGTGGGATTTAACTATTAATTTTATTGGAGATCAACGACTAGTAAAAACTATCAGNGATCCTGAAAATCTATCTTCACCAAAGTATAATTTACTTAACTCTCAAATTACCAGAGTTTTTTCAAGTAAATTTGAAATTTATTTAGGGGGAGAGAATATAGGTAACTATAAGCAGTTAAATCCAATAATTTCGAGTGAAAATCCATTTAGTCCAAATTTTGATTCATCTCAAATATATGCTCCTATATTTGGTAGAATGATTTATACTGGATTAAGATTAAAATTATAATTTTGTAAAAAACAATATTTTATGATTATGAAAAAATTATTACTANTAATGACATTTATTTTATTTATTTCTTTTTCAAAGTCTGATTTTATTTCTTCAACAGAAGNTAATTCTGATCAAGTTCANAAAACAGAAAGAACAAGTTTTGCTGTAAAGGGGAATTGTAAAATGTGTAAGAAAAGAATTGAAAAAGCTGCTCTTTCTCTAAAGGGAGTAAAAATGGCTACTTGGGATATCCCCTCAAATATGATTGATATAATTTATGATGACAAAAAGCTTGAATTAAAAGAGATTCATAATAAAATTGCAAGTGTAGGCCATGACACGGATAAAGCTAAAGCTTCAGAAGATGTATATGATGAGCTCCCTATGTGTTGTCAATACAGAACAGGATCTATTCATTAGACACTTAACTCTTTTTCAAAAAAAAACCTGTCGATAGACAGGTTTTTTATTTTATTAAAAATTACATTCTTACATCATTCCAGGCATACCGCCACCACCCATTGGAGGCATCGGAGCCGCAGGGGCTTCTTCCTTAATATCAACTAAAGCACATTCAGTAGTTAGAATCATTCCCGCAACAGATGCTGCATTTTCTATAGCAACGCGAGCAACTTTTTTTGGATCAATTATTCCTTCTTTAAGCATGTCAACATAAGAACCATCTTTGGCATTGAATCCAAAGTTTTTTCCACCTTCTAACACTTTAGAAACAACAACAGATCCTTCATTCCCTGAATTTTCAGCTATAATTCTTAGCGGAGATTCAACTGATTTTAAAATAATTTGAATCCCAGTTTCTTGATCAGAATTTTCAGCTTTTAATTTTGAAAGATTTTCTTTAGTAGATAATAAAGCTACACCTCCACCAGCAACAATTCCTTCTTCAACTGCTGCCCTTGTGGCATGGAGAGCGTCATCTACTCTATCTTTCTTTTCTTTCATTTCAACTTCTGAGGGAGCTCCTACGTATAATACAGCAACACCACCAGAGAGCTTTGCTAATCTTTCTTGCAATTTTTCTTTATCGTAATCAGAGGTAGTTGTCTCAATTTGTGATTTGATTTGATTTACTCTAGCTTCAATTGATTTTGTGTCACCTGCGCCATTAACAACAGTAGTGTTATCTTTATCAATTGTAACTTTTTCAGCAGTACCTAGCATTTCAATTGTTGTATTTTCAAGTTTAAATCCTCTTTCTTCAGAAATTACTGTGCCTCCTGTTAGAATAGCAATATCTTCCAGCATAGCCTTTCTTCTATCTCCAAATCCTGGGGCTTTAACTGCAGCAATTTTTAAAGCACCTCTTAGTTTATTTACAACAAGAGTAGCAAGTGCTTCACCATCAACATCTTCAGCAATTACCAGAAGAGGTTTCCCTGTCTGAGCAACTGGCTCTAGAACTGGGAGTAAGTCTTTCATGGCTGAAATTTTTTGATCGTATAGAAGTATGTGTGGATTCTCTAGATCGGTTTGCATTTTTTCAGAATCCGTAACAAAATAGGGGGATAAATACCCTCTATCAAACTGCATACCTTCTACAACATCAACATAAGTATCTGTTCCTTTGGCTTCTTCAACGGTTATTACGCCTTCTTTACCGACTTTTTCAAAAGCCTCAGTAATTAACTTTCCAATAGCTTCGTCATTATTTGCAGAGATACTAGCAACTTGTCTAATTTTTTCAGAGGAATTACCTACTTCGACAGATTGCTTGCCTAATCCTTTTACAATTTCAGCAACAGCAAGGTCAATTCCTTTTTTTAGATCCATTGGGTTGGCACCTGCAGCAACATTTTTTAAGCCTTCTTTAACTATTGTTTGAGCTAAGATTGTCGCAGTAGTTGTTCCATCACCAGCCAAATCATTTGTTTTAGAAGCAACTTCTTTAACCATTTGTGCTCCCATGTTTTCTAGCGCATCTTCTAGTTCAATCTCTTTTGCAACTGTAACTCCATCTTTAGTTACTTGTGGGGCCCCAAAAGATTTTCCAATTATCACGTTTCTTCCCTTAGGCCCAAGGGTGACTTTAACAGCATTTGCAAGTGCATCTACACCTTTTTTAATGCCATCACGTGCATCTAAATCAAATTGAATTTTTTTAGCCATTTTTTAAATATTTTTTACGGTTATACAATTGCGAGAATATCATTCTCTTTCATCATTAAATAATCAACTCCTTCCAATTGGAGTTCAGTTCCAGCATATTTTCCATATAGAACCTGATTACCAACTTTTACAGTAACTGGATTTTCTTTAGTACCTGGACCTACAGCAACTACAGTACCTTTTTGAGGTTTTTCTTTTGCAGTATCAGGAATAATTATACCGGAAGATGTTTTTGTTTCTGCAGCAGCAGGTTCTATTAGAACTCTGTCTGCTAGGGGTTGAATTTTAATTTTACTCATTTTATAAATTTTAATTTGTAAGTTTCATAAATCGTGCCATTTCAATTTTCAATTAGATTATCTTAATATTTTAGATTTAAAATGACAGTATGGCATGATTTTATTGATCAATTGTTTCTTCAGGAATCTCAGGAAGTACTTCAGGAATACTTTCCATAGTACTTTCTTCTATATTGTTTTCATTTATGAGGCGAGATTCTAGGCCTTGAGAATTTTGGTTTAGCGATATATTTGAGAGTAAGATAAGCACTAATAAAAAAACAGCTAGTATCCATGTACTTTTATCAAGGAAATCAGATGTTTTTTGAACTCCCCCTAATTGTTGTGAGCTACCCCCAAAAGATGACGATAGGCCTCCTCCTTTAGGATTTTGAACCATTACTACCAATACAAGAAGAAAACAAACTAGAATGATTAAACCAACAAAAATTGTAAAACTTGTATTCATAATATACTAATCTTTATCTTGAATCTCTTTAATTTTTTTTATTTGGACTGCAAAGAAAGCATTTTTTTCCGGATATTTCAAACTCAAAATCCTATATGCTTTTAGTGCTTTCCCATATTTTTTTTGTTTTAAAAAGATTTTTGCTAAAGTTTCAGTCATTAACTCCTCTGGGGAAAAAACGTTTTCAAGTTCTAAATCACTTGTTTCATCATTTCTATCAATTCTTTGTATTGATGGATTTTTGTCTATAAAATCATCAATTATATTGATTTTATTTTCAAGAGGTATTTTAGCATCTATAATAGGATCTAATTTTTTTTCACTGTATTTAATCCATTCAATGAAGCTAAGTTTGAGTTTGCTTTTATTTGTTTGAGATTCTATTTTTTTTGTCCCTTTGCTAACTTGATTAAATCTAAAATCATCAATAAATAGTTTCAAAACTTTTCTATCATTTGTTAAAACAGCAGTTTGATTTAAAATTTTTTCATAATCATAATGATTAGTGTTTTTTAAAAGCTTTGAATAATAGAGGAAAGGAGTCTGAAAATACGGGTAGTCTTTAATTATTTTTTCCAAAGCAATTTTATGTTCCTCATTTGTTGGGTTTAATTTAGCAATTAGTTCAGAAAAATCTTTTGATGTTTTCACCTCTACCATTTTGCTAATGTCTGATTAAAAATATCTTGAGTCAATCTTTCAAATATTTCTTTAAGAGCTTCATCTTTTACTTCATAAACCTGTAACTCTCCAGGAAAATCAAAATAAAAAGAAAATTGTCTCTCAAAATTATCATCCTCATTTTTTGTATTTATATAGCGAATATTAACGCTCATACTAAGTCGATTCTGAGCAGCGGTTAGTTCAGCAGTTGAAGCCATTGGAGTTACACCATATTGGGTTATTTCTCCCTCATAAACAAGGTCTCCATCATTATTAACTAGATTTAAATTACTTTGGTTTAAGATATAATCTTGTAATGCTACTGTAAAATCTCTATCCAGACCTGGTTCAACAGTTGATCCTGGTCTGTTTCCCGCCATATTTTCAAAGTAGTTAACTTGAAATGTTTTTGCTCCTAGAGGAATTGATGAACCTGTAAAAGAATAAATCCCACAGCTAATAAAAAACGAGCAAGAAATAAGAATTGATAAGAACAAGAAAACTTTTTTATTCATCATCTTCATTCAAATTAAACTGTTTAATTTTCCTGTAAAGTGTTCTTTCTGAGATCCCAAGTTCTTTAGCAGCAGATTTTCTTTTACCATTACTCCTTATTAGGGCCTTTTTTATCATTTCATTTTCTTTCTCAATTAATGAAAGCGG
>NZZH01000064.1 GCA_002702405.1 Flavobacteriaceae bacterium
GCAAATCTAGAAATATTTTTTGTGTATTCAAACCTCTTGATTAACAATTTTTTAAATTTTAATACACAATTATTTACTTTTTATTAAATGTGATTAAATTTTATTTAAAAAACTTGTGTCCTTTTTGATTAAATCTTTACATTGTCAAATAATTATTAAACAAAATTTAAGCATATGAAATTCGACAAATATCTTGTTCTCCTATTNATGCTATGTTCTAACNTAATTCTAGCCCAGAAAATTNTTTCTGGTTCTGTTTTAGATTCTTCAGGACAACCATTACCAGGAGCTAACATAATTGAAGTTGGAACTTCAAATGGAGTAAGCACAGACTTTGACGGCAATTTTAGTATCACTGTAAGTGGAGATGAAAGCGTTATAGAAGTTAGCTTTACTGGATTTGAGTCTCAACAAATAACTGTNGGTGATCAGTCAACTATCCAAATTAGTCTTAATGAGGATGCTGAACTTCTTCANGAGGTGGTGGTTACTTCTCTTGGTTTCGTTGAAATCAGGGATCAAATGGGCCAAACTTCTTCTAAGGTTAATACTGACGCTGTAGTTCGATCAGGAGAACCTACACTTTTAAACTCACTAAGCGGGAAAGCATCTGGTGTAAAAATATCAAGATCAAATGCCGACCCAGGTGCAGGAGCAACTATAAGAATTCGAGGAGCTAATACTATTTCTGGAGCTAGTGCTCCACTATTTATTGTAGATGGTGTTCCAATGAATAATTCAACCTTTTATAATAGTTTTGATGGGCGTGGTTCTCGATCTGGAGGTGTTTCTAATGGATCAAGGATTAACGATCTTAATCCAAATGATATTGCTTCAATGGAAGTTCTAAAAGGCGCATCTGCTGCTGCTGTTTGGGGAAGTAGAGCTGCTAATGGAGTAGTTGTTATTACTACTAAAGAAGGACAGTCTGGAGATGCAAAAATTACATTTACATCAACTTATTCTTTTGATGAGGTTTCAGAAAGAATTCCTATGCAAGATACATGGGGACAAGGTAGGTCTGGTTCTTATGGTGCAACTCGAGCAGAATCATGGGGTGATTATATACCAGATCGTTCAGGCGGAGCTGACACTTTTAATACTACAGGACAATTTTATACTGCCTTAGATGGAACTGTTTATTATCCTATTACTGCAAAAAACTCTAGAGATACTTTTGTAGAGGAAAACTGGGACCAAGCTTTTCAGACAGGTACTTTTCATCAAAATGATCTAACAATCAGTGGAGGTGCAGGAAAGGATAAATATTTTTTCAGCCTTTCTAATATAGCTCAAGAAGGAATAGTTGTAGGTTCTGGTTATGACAGAACAAATCTACGGTTTAACTATAAGGCCAGACTAAATGACGTGATTTCACTATCAAATAAAATGGCATACTCTTATAGTAGAACTAATCGTATTCAACAAAGTTCTAATACTGCAGGTATAATGTTAGGATTACTTAGAACTCCTCCTGATTTTGATAACACTGATTACTTAGGCACCTATACAAGTTCTTCTGGCGCTGAAACTGCTAACAGACATAGATCATATCGAAGATACCTAGGTAACTCACAAAATCCTAGTTATAATAATCCTAACTGGACTGTTCATGAGCAAAAATCTATTGCAACTGTGAACAGAATAACTGCTACACCTGAGATAACTATAAAACCAAACAACTGGCTTCAAGTTATTGGAAGAGGTAATATAGATTTCTCTGATGACAGAAGAACAACATTCTACCCAATAGGTAGCGCAGGTGGTGCATTTAATAATGGTGCCTTTTTTGAAAGTGAAATAGCTCTACGTAATTATAGCTTTGACGTTATAGCAAGAGCTACTAATGATCTTACCTCTAATATTAGCCTTACATCAACCGTTGGTTGGAGTATAAATGACAGAAAATACAATAGAAATTCAGGAAGTATAACAGGTTTTCTTGTAAACTCAACTAAGCAAACAACATCTTTAAATACTTCTGCTGAAGCAACTGCTTTTGAAAACTACAGAACTTTTAGAAAATCAAATAGAGGTTATGCCGTTTTTAACTTAGACATGTTTGATCAGTTATACATAACTATGTCTGGGGGATTAGAAGCTTCTTCAACAATAAAAGGATCTTTCTTTTATCCTTCTATTGATGCTGCATGGAACTTCACAAATACTTTAGGGTCAAGTGCTTTATCTTTTGGAAAACTTCGTGCAACATGGGGAAAGGTAGGTGTTCAGCCCTCAGCTCATCAATTCCAGACATTGGCTGAAGGAGGTTTTAGTTACTCTACCTATAGTGACCCCATAAGTATAGATTCCTTTGGAGGAGGTTACAGACTAGATAATAATCTTGGAAATCCTAATCTTGAACCTGAGGTTAAAACTGAGTGGGAGATTGGTACCGATTTAAGATTTTTAAATGATGACCTAAGATTTTCGATGACTTATTACAGCAATGAAATCGACGGTATTTTATTAGATGTTAATCTTTCACCTTCCTCTGGGTTTTCAACTCAATACGGAAATTTTGGAAGTATGACAAATAATGGACTAGAAATAGATTTGGGTTGGAATGCAATTAAAAGTGGAGATTTAAATTTAGATGCCTCACTGAACTGGTCAAAAAACACAAATGAAGTTACTGATCTGTTNGGTACAGAAACTATTAATTTAAGTCCAGGAGCATCTGTTAGCTCCAGAGCCATTGTAGGTCAACAACTTGGGGTTTTATATGGAACAGGNTCTAGAACAAATGCTGATGGAAGTTTTGATNTAGATTCAAATGGATTTCCTCAAATTACTCCAAGCCCAATAATACTNGGTGATCCAAATCCTGATTGGGTAGCTGGAATAGGTTTAAATCTTGATTATAAAAACCTAAGCCTTAATGTTGTGCTTGAGCACTCTGAAGGTGGAGATTTTATGCCAAGAACATTATGGGTTCTTCATAGATTTGGAACTACACAAGCAACTGCTAATAGAATAACCACTACACAAGATCTTAGAAATCACGATGGTGATCTTGTACCAGCAGGAACAACTGTTCGCGGAAATGTTAGAGACTTTGGAGCAGGAAATGTTCTTTTAGATGAAGATTGGTATCGAACAGGTATTGGTGGTGGTTTTGGTGATAACCAGGCCTATAACTTTGGNGTCTATGATGCTACTTTTACTAAAGTAAGAGAGCTGTCATTGAGTTATCTTTTAGATAGTGATAGACTAAATTCTCTTCTTGGTTTAGATAACATCAGGTTAACTGCAACTGGAAGAAACCTAATTAACATTAATAAGGTACCTGGAATTGATCCTGAAACAAATCAATATGGTGTTGGAAATGCACTTGGACTGGATTACTTTACAAATCCACAATCTAAATCTGTTCTATTTTCAGCAGCTTTTAACTTTTAATTAATAAAGAAATGAAAAAAATAACATACACTTTAATATTATCTCTTTCTTTAATCTNTATAGTTTCATGTGAAGATCTTGTAGAAGGAATCAATGATAATCCAAACGACATCATCGTTACTGATGTTGAAGAGCGCTTGTTTATAACAGGNGCACAATTAGCAAATGTTCAATTAAATTGTGGGCATTTAAACAGAATCGGAGGAATGTATTCTGGACAGCTTATAGGNTACTCATCCTTATATTCTAATATATACGGATTTAGCTTATCAACNGCTGAAGCAAATAGTGAATGGTTTGATTTATATGTTGGAGTCTTATCAAATACAAGACATATAGCGNCTAATTCTTCTAATCAGTTATTAGTTGGTATTTCACAAATAATTGAGGGGCATGCTATCGGAACAGGAGCTTCACTTTGGGGTGATATACCATATTCTGAAGCTGGAGATCCAGATATTTCAGATCCAATTTTTGATTCACAAATCGCTGTTTATGCGAGTGCCATTTCATTGCTGGATCAAGGAATTTCCACATTAAGTAGCGCTAATTCTGGAAGTATTCCTGAAGACATTTACTTTAATGGAAACAAAGCAAATTGGATAGCTGCTGCTAACACTTTAAAGGCNCGTTTTTATCTTCATCAAAAGGATTACACAAATGCTTTTGCTGCAGCTCAAAATGGAATATCTTCAGCTAGTGGAGATATGATGTATAAACCTGGAAACGCTGCTTCAGGAGACAACAATCTCTTTTGGACTATTCTTGAAGGATCTAGATCTGGAGATATTGGAAACAGCGTTGATGGAGTTGAAAGCTATCTCATTCAAATGTTAGACTCAGGCAATGCTTTTTCAAGAAACAATGCCAAAACTGATGAAACAGCTAGAAAAGCTTACTATACAATAAATTCGTCCACTGGATCATCAAATTCAGGGATAATTGAGGAAAATGAACCTCAAAACATGGTGACATTTTTTGAAAATCAGTTGATTCTCGCAGAATCAGCTGCCCGAAACGGGTCATTAGCTAATGGGCTACCATATCTGAATAGTTTAAGAGCTTGGATGAATACTGGAGGGCATATAAATTCTAATTTTCAAGATCAGTCATATTCATATTTAGCTTATGATGCAGCTGATTTNGATAATGGGGGAATTGAAAATNCTGATGGAATCGATTCTAAAACAGCATTTTTAAGAGAGGTTATAGAAGAAAGATATGTCTCAGGGTTTGGTATGCATATGCCATANAATGACTCAAGGAGACTTCGTAAATCTGATGGTTCTATGGCNGTTCCATATGTTTTAGTTGATGGGCCNCAAAGTGGCCCATGGCCTGAAAGAATGCCATATGCTACTACAGAATTAAATTCTAACTCTAATGCTCCTGNTGAAGATCCTGGAATTTTTTCTGTAACCAGAGTTAATCAGTAATAAAGTCATAATTNAANGAAAAAACTCGCTTTTTTNAGCGAGTTTTTTTTTTNTCCNCATNATTAAATANTGAATTTATTAGGAAAAAAACCTTGAATAAACTTTCGGAAAACAAAATTTTTACATAATTTTAACAGTTTTTTTAAAATAAAGATTTATGAAAAATACTTTAATTATATTATTATTATCACTTTTCAGTTTCCAATTTGCATTGGCGCAGGTTACGGTAAGTGGTAATATTACAGATGAAAACGGTGTGCCTCTACCTGGGGCTACTGTTATAGAAGTTGGAACAAACAACGGTGTTAGTTCTGATTTCGATGGAAATTATTCAATTACGGTAGCTGGTACTTCTCAATTAGAATTCAGTTTCGTTGGATATGTGACTGTTGTACAAGACGTTAACAGTCAAGATACAATCAATGTTTCTCTTGCTGCGGCTGGAGAACTAGAAGAGGTTGTTGTATCCGGTGTTGCTGGTGCTACTTCGAAGAAGAAGCTGTCCGTAACTGTTGCTACACTTAGCGCTGAAGAAATTGAAGCTGTACCTGCTAGCTCTGCTGCTGGTGCCCTTCTTGGTAAAGTTGCTGGTGTAAATATTACAAATCTTGGTCGCCCTGGTGCTGGATCAACAATTATTTTAAGAGGTGCTGCTAATTTTTACGGCTCACAAGAACCTCTTGTAATCATTGATGGTGTTTACGTTGAGGGTGGTCTTTCAGATATTAATATAGATGACATTGATTCATTCGAGATTGTTAAAGGTGCTTCTGCAGCATCACTTTATGGATCAAGGGCTGGTAATGGTGTAATCGTGATTAGCTCTAAGCGTGGAAAGAAAGGTAAAACTGAAATTACTTTCAGAAACGAATTAGGGTACAACGAAATAACTAGAACTATTCCTGTTAATCAATCTCATGGATTTGTTCTTGCATCTGATTGGCAAAGCTTTCAGGGACAGTATACAAAACTTGATGGGGTTACTTATCCCGCAGGATTTGCTAGTGTCTACGCTGCAGGCGGTGCTCAAGGTGTAGGTGGTTCGCCAATTCAAGAGGCTGATGGATACCATGACAATCCTTTTGGTGTTTACAATGATCATCACTCTCAACTATTTACAAAAGGTACTAACCAAACNACATATTTATCTGTTAGTTCTGGAAGTGAGAGAGCTAGAACATTTTTCTCTTTCGAGAATTATTCAAATGAGGGAGTTGTTGCTCTAAATAGTGGTTATGACAGAAGAAGTTTCAGATTAAATTCTGACTTTTTTATAACAGATAACTTAACGCTTAACACAAGTAGTAACTTTATTACTGTTGATGACCAACCATCTGTAGGTGGAGGGATTTTTAGAACTTTTACTAGATTAAGTCCTGACGCCAATCTTTTACTAGATAATCCTGATGGACAACCATACTGGTATACTCCTGACCCGAATGAGTCTGAGATTACAAATCCATTGTACGCAGAGTATACTAGAGATTATAAAACCCAAAACGAGAGATTCTTAGGAGCTTATAATCTTCAGTATAANTTCAATTCTAATCTAAACTTTGTTTTAGCTTATAGTTTTGAAAATAATTCTTATAGGTATACAAATGTTTATCCTTATGAAGGCTATACAATAACAGCTGCTGAAGTTGGTTTTGGATACTCAAAAGGTAGTATGGAAAAATACAGCAATCATGAAAAATCTCAAGTAGCTCAAGCTACTCTTAACTTTAGTAAAGAATTTGGAGAATTAGATGTTAGAGCTAAACTTTTCTATCAAGCTGAAGATAGAGCTTGGGAAAGTATGACTGCCAGAGGTAATGACTTTTTATATAAAGATCTGCCTTCTTTAGATAACTTTGATCCATCTACTATCTCTATTGCTTCTAATAGAGAA
This sequence comes from Flavobacteriaceae bacterium, assembly GCA_002702405.1. The sequence continues at coordinate 6,730 of NZZH01000064.1, forward strand.
AATGTAAGAGCTCAAAGTTATTCTGGTATTGCTAACCTTATCTACATGAATAGATATATTTTTGAAGGTCTTTACCGTCAAGATGGTTCTTCTCTATTTGGTGCTGACGCTAGATGGAACGATTACTACAGAGTATCTGCAGCTTATCGTATATCCGAAGATGTTCAGATTCCTGGTATTGATGAGCTAAAATTAAATTTTGCAATAGGAACATCAGGGCAAAGACCTGGTTTTACATGGCAGTATGAGCAAACAGGTATTAGTGGAGGTAGCTTAAGTTCTNACAGAATTAAAGGTAACTCAGCGCTAAGACCATCTGAAACAACTGAGACTGAGATAGGTCTTAATGTTGATTTCCTTGATCGTTTCTCACTTGAAGCTGCATATTCTTTGCAAGAAACTACTGATCAGTTTATGTTAGTATCACTTTTTGCACCTGCTAATGCTGGTAAAAACAGACAGTGGCAAAACGTAGGTGATCTTGAGGCTTCAACTATTGAAGCTCAATTAGATTTTGATGTATTAACTGGTAATCCTAACATGAGTTGGAACATTGGAGTTAACTACTCTGCTTCTACAGCAGAAATTACTCAACTAAATGCACCTAAGCAAACTGTTGGAACTGGTGGATTATTTAGAATTGATAATGGAATGACATGGGGTGATATGTATGGTAGAGTAATTCTTCAAGGTCAGCAAGGATTAACTGATTTAGCTTCTCAACTTGGAGCTGGTGATTCAGTATCTAATTACAGCATAAATTCTGATGGCGTTGTTGTTGAAACTGCGGCAATTGGAACTGCTGATGAAAAAGGTATCATTAAAAAAGATGCTTCTGGAACCGATGTTCAAGAAGTAATTGGAAATCAAGAAGCTGACTTTAGAGTTGGTTTAGTTTCAAACTTTAGATACAAAAATTTTGGTGTTTACATGCTGTGGGATTGGAAACAAGGTGGAGACGTCTATAATGGTAATGGGCAATGGAATACAATTGCTCTTAGAAATGCCATAGTAGACCAAGCCGGAAAGGCAACGAATGAGAAAAAGCACTTTAATTATTATGGTTCACTCTATGATGTTAACCAAAATAATAACTGGTGGGTTGAAGATGGTTCATATGTTAAGTTAAGAGAATTAGCATTAACATATAACGTTCCTAAAGCTGTACTAGTTAGAACTGGGCTTGTTGATTCTGCTAAGATTAGTCTTATTGGAAGAAACCTGCTTACGTTAACAGACTACACAGGATGGGATCCTGAAGTTACATCTTACAGCAGTGGTACTCAACAGTACTTTGCGTTTGACCAAGGTGTATACCCAACTCAGTCGTCTTATTCACTTTCATTACAATTAAAATTCTAAAAACATGAAAACGATAATTAATAATTTCACTTACTTAATTGCAATACTTTTTGTTGCTGTTTCTTGTGATACATTTGAAACAGATCTGGAAGTAAGAAATCAGGAAAATCCTGATGATGCAATTCTTACCAGTGATCCGGTTGCTCTTGAAGCAGTAGCTGGTACATTATTTCAAAACTGGTATATGGCCAACTCTAACTATTATGGTGTCGGTATGGCTATGAACACAATGGCAGATGCATCTTCATGTTCTTGGGGAAATGCTGGAATGAAAGATTCTTCTAGCGAACCTCGAGCAGCATGGAACAATACATCTTCTTATGGTTACAATTACGTAAATTTTGATCCATTTAATGCTATGTATTCTGTACTTGCAGATTCAAATAATCTTGCACTTGCGATTGCAAATGGAACTGAGTTTCCTGATAATAATCAAATTTTAGCAATAGCTAAGTTTGGTCAAGCAATCACGATGGGTACTTTAGCACTAAATTATGATGGCGTTTGGCTTTCTGATGAAACTGGACCTATTGGGGATGGAAAATCAGATCATAACACTGCAATGGCATTTGCTATTGGAAAATTAGATGAAGCTATAGCGCTTGCAAATGGTAATAGTTTTGCAGTTCCTGAAAATTGGATGCCTGGTACAGGTGTTACAAGTAGTGCTGCATTGGCTAAGCTTATGAACTCTTTTGGAGCTCGTTTGCTTGCAATGAATTCTAGAAATGGAACAGAAAAAGCTGCTACTAACTGGGGTAAAGTTTTAGGATATGCCAACGCTGGTGTAACTGCAGATTTTACTATTAGTCATGACGACGTTGTATGGTATGATTACTTTAAAACATATCTTGTCTATCCTGGATGGGCTCGTATTGATCTTAGAGTGATTAATCTAATGGATCCAAGCTATCCAGATTACTGGCCTGATGGTGAAGTTACTCTTCCAGAAGCAACTTCTGCAGATGCTAGATTAGCATCAGACTTTCAGTACTTATCTAGTAATAACTTTAGACCTAACAGAGGTAGTTACCACTTTAGTTCTTATAGATATGCTAGATGGAATACATATATTTCAGAATGGGTATATCCTACCGTAGAGTTTGCTCTAGCAGAAAATGACATGTACAAAGCTGAAGCTATGTTACAAACAGGTGATGTAGCTGGTGCTGCCGCTGTTATTAATGCTGGCACAAGAGTTTCAAGAGGAGGCCTAAGCCCCGTCGCTGCTAACGCTGCTGATGTTGCTGCTGCTATCCACTATGAAAGAATGGTAGAGTTTCCATTACATTCTTCTGGACTTTCATTTTATGAAATGAGAAAAGAAGATATGTTACAGTCTGGTACACTANTACACTGGCCAATACCTGGAAAAGCTCTTGAGGCAATTCCTGCAGANTATTACACNTATGGTGGATCTGAAGGAGTANCTGGTCAAGATGTTTCTTCTGGAGGATGGAGATAAAATTTTGCATAAAGCTTTATTTTAGCTAAACATTAAAAAAGAGGCCAATTTGGCCTCTTTTTTTATTATTTGATTTAATAAGTTATAATGAAAGAATTAAAAATTTTTGGATTAAGACCAGTCATTGAAGCTATAGAAAGCAAACGTCCTATTGATAAAGTATGGATTGTAAAGTCAAGTAATAGTAAACTTCATGCAGACCTAACAAGTAAACTCAAGAAAAATAATATTCCCTTTAGCTTAGTTCCAAAACAAGCTTTAGAGAGAAAATTAAGAGGCAAAAATCATCAAGGTGTTTTTGCTAGAATTTCACCCATCGAAATTATACCAATTGATAAGATGATTCAAAATGAATTAAAGAAAGAAGTAGATCCGATATATTTATTACTTGATGGTGTAACTGATCCTAGAAATTTCGGGGCAATATTAAGATCTGCAAATGCAACTAGTGTAAATGGGGTAATAATTTGCAGTTCGTCTAGTGCACCGATTAATGAAGACGTTCTAAAAGCATCCTCTGGAGCAATATTTAATGTGCCNATATCAAAGGTTAACAATCTTAAAGATGCAATCTATTTACTAAAAGAAAATAACATTGAAATAATGGGTCTAGAACAAAAGGCAAAAAAACTTATTTATGATATCAATTTAAAAAAGCCACTAGCAATATTAATAGGTTCTGAAGAAAAAGGAATTTCAAAAGGCATCTTAAAAATGGTCAATCAAAAAACAAAAATTCCTATGACAGGAACTGTAGAATCTCTTAATGTTTCCGTAGCTGTATCAATAGCNCTTTTTGAAGTCCTAAGGCAAAGGAATGTTTAATTTTATTTCAAAAAAATTTTTATAACATCTAACAATATTTTATTAAAAAAAAGGTTTATAACCATATAGATTTTATCAGAGTTATTTAAATTTTATACTATCAAAACAAATTGTTTAATAAATCGAATTTTTCTTATTTTTTTCTTCATTTTATCAATAGAGATATGTGCTCAATACCCACAGGTAAGAGAATCCATAATTAATCTCCCAAATTTTGATAAAAAAATACTTCACTACGGATATTACATAGGTTTTAATTCTTATGATTTTAAATTTGAATACGAAAAAAGTTATTATGAAGATCAAATCCCAGACATAATAACAACAGGTAAAACAGGTTTTAATGTTGGATTAATTGGTGACCTTAGAATAAGCGATTATTTTAATTTAAGAATAGAACCTGGGCTATATTATTCTCAAAGAGATCTATATTATCCAGATTTACCAGATTTTGATTCTGAATCAGATAGAATTAGAGAAATTAAATCAACATATATTCATGTTCCGTTTATTATTAAAATAAATGCTAAACGAATAAATAATTTTAGACCCTTCCTGTTAAGTGGTTTTTCAACTGATTTTAATTTATCAAGTAATAAAAAAAACAGTGATGATAATTTTAGTAATGTTTTTAGAACAACCTCATCAAATATTAACTATGAGTTAGGCTTTGGATTTGATTTTTATTTGACCTACTTTAAATTTTCACCATCTATTAGAGGAATTTTCTCAATTGAAAATGAGTTAATTCCAGATTCAAACTTAACTAGCCCATGGACTGGAAATATAATAAATATGTTTAGCAGAGGTGTTGCTATTAATTTTACATTTGAGTAAAACATTAGAGAGAATATTACTAGTTTTTAATTAGTTTCGATAATAAAATTGCTGCAGCAGAAGAAACATTAATACTTTCTATATGATTTTTTTTACGAGATCCAGGAATAGTAATCTTTTTAGTTAAAAGATTAATTATTTTTGGGCTAATCCCATTTGATTCATTTCCTAGAACCAGGATACCAGGACTATTTATCAAAACATTATTGAAGTTTTCACCATCAAGAGTTGCTCCATAAATAGTATTAGGGTATTTTTCTAAAAAAACATTTAAATCGCAAGAATGACAATTTACTCTTGCTAATGAACCCATTGATGCTTGTATTGTTTTTGGATTAAAAAAATCTACACTTTCGTTATTACAATACAAATGTTCAACTCCAAACCAATCACAAAGTCGGATTATATTTCCCAAATTTCCTGGATCCTTAATAGAATCAATNGCTAAGGAAAATCCAGTAAAGGTATCCTTTTTCATCTTTTGAATTTCAAAAACTCCTAAAACTGGACTTGGAGTTGAAAATTGGGTAATTTTTGACATAATTGATTTACTTATAGTTGTAAATTTTGGATCCTCCATCTCTGTTATGGAGTATATGGCTTCATAATTCCATTTAGCATTAAGAAATTCACTAATGGCTTTTTCTCCCTCAACAATAAATAAGTTCTTTTTTTGTCTATATTTTTTCTGAGATAAAAATCTTATTTCCTTTACCTTATTTTTAGTTAACATTAAATGACGTATTTTTAANAATTAATTCCTTTGATATTGCCAATTTCGTTAACAAATTTAATAATTATAATATTTTGTAGCTTTTTTATGCTTAGTTGTTCAGCTGTAAAAAACTTGAATGAGAATGAATACTTACTTGAAAAAAATATAATTNTAAAAGATCAGAAAGAGCTNCTAAATNATCCNNTATATCTATTATTAAAAGGCAAGCCAAACAAAAAAATAATTGGAATNCCNNTTNAGGCAAATATTTATAACCTTTCCACTNCAAAATCTGANTCAATAAGTAAACCAAAAAAATATAATAATAGACTTAATAATCTATTAAAAAATATAGGTCAAGNTCCNGTTTTATTGGATTCTAATGTNATAAAAAAAAATGTNCTTAGGCTTGAGCAGTTATATAAAAATCAAGGNTTTTTTGATACAAAAGTTGAATTTAAAACTGAATTAATNAATAATAATAAAGCAAATGTTAAATATGTTATTAATACCAACAAACAGTATANAATTGAATCAATAAANCAGAATATNGCATCTAAAGATTTAGATTCACTTTATCAAGATCAAATATCNAAAACNNAGATTATTAANGNTAATCCTTTCGAAATAGGANTTTTTGATGAAGAAAGAAATCGNNTNACAAAATTTTTTAGGAATAATGGNATTTATAATTTCCAACAAAATAGNATAAGATTTACAGCTTCGATTGATAGTTCTGGGATAGATAATAAAATCCCGGTAACGATTGAAATTAGCAACTTACAAAAACGAGAAAAAGACTCNATGAAAATNATACCCTATAGAATTCATAAAATAAAAAGAATAAANTTATATGTTGACAGTCCTGGAAATTTGGNGCAAATTCCTACCTACACTGATAGTATANNCCATAATGATNTAATGATTTTTTCAAAAGGAAAATTAAAATATAATCCTAAAACTCTANAGAATTCTATTTTTATAAAAACGGGCTCTNTTTACAGTGACCTAGCNCGCTCTCAAACATATAAGTATTTGTCNAATCTAAAAAACTTTAAATATCCAAGNATTACCTTCTCCCCCTTAAATTATGANAGTAAAGATCTCGAAGNTCAAATATACTTGAGTCCTAAAGAAAAATTTTCAATGGGATTTGATTTNGANCTTTCTCATTCAAATATTCAAGACTTAGGANTTTCATTAGGGACTTCTTTTGCTATTAGAAATATATTTAAAGGAGCAGAGATACTAGAAGTTAGTTTAAAAAATACTGTTGGAGCATCTAGAGACATAAGTCAAATANATAATAATTTTTTTAATCTTTATGAATTAGGAGGTGATGTTAATTTGAGAATTCCTATGGTTATATTCCCTTTAAAGGCTGAAGAATTAATTCCAAAAANAATGAATCCAAGAACAAATATAAGCTTTGGCATAACTATGCAACAAAACATAGGTCTTGACAAGCAGTATTTTGGACTTAATTATCAGCTAAATTGGGAGCCAAATAATTTTACCAAAATTGACTTTAAAATTTTTGATATTGAATACATTAACAATCAAAATATTAGTAATTATTTTAACGTATATAAAAACTCCTTCGATAGGCTTAATTTAATAGCCAGACAATTCAATGTAGAAAATAATTTAATCGATTCATCTGGTGATCTAATTATACCTCTGGGCGCCAATAAATTTATTGATAACGTTTTAAATAATTTAACAGACTTATCAAATGAAAACGATGAATACAAGACTGTTAATTTAATAAAAGAAAGAAAGGAGAGGTTGACCACTAATAACTTTATAATGGGCTCATCTTTTAGTATTAATTATAATAGTCAAAAAAGTATAGTTGATGAAAATTTTTTTCAATTAAGGTGGAAATT
>NZZH01000065.1 GCA_002702405.1 Flavobacteriaceae bacterium
CTTCTGTCTATAGAAGTTTTATTGTAGCGAAGGGGAGAATTGAACTCCCGACCTCCGGGTTATGAATCCGACGCTCTAACCACCTGAGCTACCTCGCCTATGTGCGAAAATATAAAATTATATTTTTTGATTCATTAGAAAAATTTAAAAAAAATAAATATAAATGGTATCAAATGAACTTTTTTAATATATTACACAACTAATAGCATTTTATGTCCAAACAAATTTCATTTACCTTAGAGTTTAGTTTTCATGCTTCGCCGCAGCTTTTGTTTCAATATTTGTCTACTCCTTCTGGCTTGTCCGAGTGGTTTGCTGATAATGTTAATTCTAGAGGTGAAAATTTTACTTTTATATGGGATGATGGTGAGGAGTATGCAAAAATGATATCAAAAAAACAAAATAAACTAGTTCGTTTTCAATGGATTAATGATGATGATGATCAAGAGGAAAAGTTTTTTGAATTTAATATTGAAGTCCATGATATAACTAAGGATGTTTCTTTGTTGATAACTGATTTTTGTCCAGAAGACGAAATGGAAGAATCTAAAATGCTATGGGAAAACTTAGTATCAGATTTAAAGCAAGTTTTAGGTTCAACATAAGTCATTCAGTTTATTGATCAATTTTCATATGGGTTTTCTGGAGAGTTTGACCACAAAAGAAATTTACCTCCCAATGCTTTCATCTGATCTTTCCAAAGTGATTCAGGGTTTTTTTTAAAAATTTGGGAAGAATTTGATTTTTTATTTATGATCCAAGATTTTGATTCTATTTCTATATCTAATTGCTTTGGTGACCATCCAGAATAACCTAANAAAAACTTTATATCATTGATCTTTAATTTTTTATCATTGACTAAAGAGATGATTTTTTCAAAATCACCTCCCCAGTAAAGATCATTTTCAATTTGAATACTCTCAGGAATTAAATTTCCCATTTTATGTATAAAAAATAAATTTTCTTGATCCACAGGGCCACCATAATATAGAGGNAAATTATATTTCATTTCAATCATTATATCATTAGTATGATAATTGAGAGGTTTATTTATAATGAATCCTAGAGAACCCTTGTAGTTGTGTTCTACTAATAATATTATTGATCTATGAAAATTGTTGTCACCAACAACNGATGGATCAGCAATAAGTAAANACCCAGGTTTCAATGTAAATTTTTAGAGGAAATAAAAAAAGCTTCCCAGAAGGAAGCTTTTTATGTTNTAATTCAACGATTTTAGTTTACTGAACTNGAGAGTTCTGCACCGGCTTTAAACTTTACTACATTTTTTGCAGCAATTTTTATAGTTGCACCAGTTTGAGGATTTCTTCCATCACGAGCTGCTCTTCTAGTAACAGACCACGATCCAAATCCAACAAGAGAAACACGACCGCCTCCCTTAAGNGTACTACTGACACCACCAACCATNGCTTCTAAAGCCTTTTTTGCAGCAGCTTTTGATATTCCTGNTCCAGCTGCCATAGCGTCTATTAATTCTGATTTATTCATAATTTATAAATTAAAGTTATTACTATTAACAAATGTATGCTCTTATAGCATAANTNNAAGATAAAAAGCTCTGAAATACCTATTATTGTTAATAAATTGAGACTTTTGTTAATAATAATGGTTATTATAAAGNTATTTNACATGAATATTTGGGTCAAAAGTATANCCATTAAGCAAATCCCNGCCTAACATACGTTTCTTATTAGGTATTTGAATTTNTTTACAAACAAGGTAACCCTCTTTATGTGAAATCAATATTTTTTTGTCTTTAGTAATTAATTTATTGTATTTAAACTGATTTTTACAAGTAATTGAATCTGATTCAAAAATTTTCATAACGATAGATGTTTTTTTTCCTTTTAATAACACCCATGCTCCNGGCGATGGCGATAAACCTCTAACCATTGATTTAATTTCATCTAAACTTTTGGCAAGATTNAGATGAGAATTTTCAGTATTAATTTTTGGAGCTAGTTTAATATNNTCCATTAATTTTTGTGGTTTTGCTGGTATTTTATTTTTGGACAGTTTAATTATTGTTTCACAAAGTAATTTGCTTCCTTCAAATGAAAGTTTGTCATGAAGAGTACCTGCAGTTTCTCCTTCAGAGATTTGTACCTTTTTTTGAAGAAGAATATCTCCAGAATCAATATTTTCATTTATATAAAATGTTGTTANCCCNGTATATTTTTCGTTATTTATTATACTCCAATTTATAGGTGCAGCTCCTCTATAATTAGGCAACAAAGAAGCATGNAGGTTAATGGTNCCATTGTGGGGTATTTNCCAAATTTTTTTTGGGATCATTCTAAAGGCTACAACAATAATAAAATCTGGTTTTAAAGATTTAATCTTAGTAACGAAATGATAATCATTCATATTTGTTGGTTGAATCAAATCTATTCCGTTTTGAATTGCAAATTTTTTTATATCCGATGATTTAAATTTTTTACCTCTACCAGCTCTTTTATCAACTGCAGTAACAACTGCAAGAATTTTAAATTTTTCTTCCAGAAGTTTTTTCAAACAAATAACNGCAAATAATGGAGTTCCAAAAAAAACTATTCTGCTTTTTAGCATGATTAAAAATTTATAAAATGATTTAATTTTAAATATTTAAATATTTCTATCACACGATTTTCAACTGTATCTGGTTTAATTTCATAAAGAGGAATTTCATATTCTTCATATATTTTTTTGATANATCTATAGATTTCAATTGACTGCTCATAAGTTTCTTTTCTTTCACTATCGGTTTTATATATTTCTTTCCATGGAGGTAAAATAAAAGCAATATCATATGAATATTTCTCAAGTTNAATGTTCATACTATCATAAGATTTTTTTACGTAATTAAGATAGGCAAATATATCGTGAAGACCTCTGTCAAAAAAAATTACAGGTTTATTTTTTATTAAAGATAAATTAGATGATTCCATGTATTGTTTTTTTCTTTTTTTTAGAAGNATATCACTAAATTCCAAAGGTTTATCTGAAAAATAATTTTCAATTCCTTTTAATCGGCCAGGTCTTATGATTTCNCTTGAAATTTCCTCAAAACAATAAAAGTTTTTTTTGGCTAAAAAATTAATTATACAAGTTTTCCCAGAGCCTGGNCCACCNGTTATAACTACTTTACAATTATTTTTTTTCTTTATATCCAAAAGATTTTAAATTATCTTTATATTAAAATTTATATTATTGATGCCTCAATTAGGGAATAATGATGAATTTTATTCTAGGTTTCATGAACAGTTAAAAAAATCTCAATCTTGGCCTGGGAGATATATNTTTAAATTTNTTTTAAAATCAAATCATCCAGATATTAACAAGGTAAAAGATTTTTTTAAAAAATTTAAAAAAAAAATATCTGTTCGTTCATCCTCCAAACAAAATTATATAAGTATAACGATAACAGTCTCTTTTATTTCCTCTNAAGATGTAATTTTAATATATAAAAATATTTCTAAGATTAAAGGCATAATAATGATTTAATTAAATGNGAAGATTTTAAATAATTTCTCTGAATTTTATTAATTTGCAGGATAAATCATCCTTCCTTATCTAACCAAAAAAAAATTATGGAAGATTCACTAGAGTATAACACAAATAGGACAAAACTTATAATACCTGAGTATGGCAGACATATTCATCGAATGGTTGATCAGTTATTAAACACAAAAGATAAAGAAGCTCGAAATAATATGGCTAAAGCAATAATTGGAGTGATGGGAAATCTAAACCCTCATTTAAGGGATGTTACTGATTTTCAACATAAGTTATGGGATCAATTACATATAATGTCAAGTTTTAATTTAGATGTTGATAGTCCATACGAAAAACCCCTAAAAAATGTTATTGAAGAAAAGCCTGATAAGTTGTCTTATCCCCAAACTAATCTAAAATATAGATTTTATGGCAACAATATAATCCGGATGGTTAATGTAGCAAAAGAATGGGAGGAAGGCCAGTTAAAGGATGCACTAGTTTACACAATTGCTAATCATATGAAAAAATGTTTTCTTAATTGGAATAAGGATACGGTTGAAGATAATTTAATTTTTGAGCATTTAAATGAACTATCTGAAGGAAAATTAAAAGTTAATTCTGAATTATTGCCTCTGACTGAGTCATCTGAATTTCTTAAAGCACGATCAAAGAATGGCAATGGTCCTAAAAGTAATTCTAAACACAGAAAGAGAAATAATCGTAAAAGGTATTAGTAACATTCTATGTTAAGTTTTAAAATAGAGGGAGGTCATAGCTTGAAAGGAGAAATTACTCCTCAGGGAGCAAAAAACGAAGCACTGCAAGTTATTTGCTCAGTTCTTCTTACATCTAAAAAAGTTACTTTATCAAATGTTCCCGATATACTTGATGTAAATAGACTGATAAGCATATTGCAAAATATGGGGGTTAAAGTAAAAAAAAATAAACCTGGTGAATATCAATTTCAAGCAGATACAATTGACGAGGATTTTTTAGATTCTATAGAATTCAAGGAAAAAGCNACTGGATTAAGAGGCTCAGTAATGCTTGTTGGGCCTTTGCTCTCTCGTTTTGGGAAAGGATGTATTCCAAGACCAGGAGGCGATAAAATTGGGAGGAGAAGGCTTGANACTCATTTTGAAGGATTAAAATTACTCGGAGCTAATTTTAGTTATGATAAAGATGATCAATTTTTTAGAGTAGAGGCAGATAAATTACATGGGACTAATATTTTATTGGACGAGGCTTCTGTAACTGGAACAGCAAATATTTTGATGGCCGCAGTTTTAGCCAAGGGTAAAACTACTATATATAACGCTGCTTGCGAACCATATATTCAGCAATTATGTAAGATGCTAGTTGATATGGGTGCAAACATAGATGGTATTGGATCTAACTATCTAATTATTGAAGGAGTTAATCAATTACATGGTGTCAAGCATCATATTATGCCAGATATAATTGAAATAGGTAGTTGGATTGGTTTGGCTGTAATGACTAAAAGTGATATTACAATAAAAAATGTAGATTGGAATTATCTTGGTCAAATACCTTCTGTTTTTTCTCGTCTTGGAATTAAAATAATTCCTAAGGGATCAGATATGCATGTTCCAATTCATCCAAAGGGTTATGAGATTCAAAATTATATTGATGGCTCTATCATGACTATTTCTGATGCGCCATGGCCTGGTTTCACACCTGATTTGTTAAGTGTCATTCTTGTTATAGCTACTCAAGCAAAAGGGAGTGTTTTGATTCATCAAAAAATGTTTGAGAGTCGTTTATTTTTCGTTGATAAGTTAATTGATATGGGTGCTAAAATTATTTTATGTGACCCTCATAGGGCAACAATTATTGGACATAATTTTAAATCTCAATTAAAAGGAACTGTGATGACTTCACCTGATATAAGAGCAGGTATAGCTTTATTGATTGCTGCCCTCTCAGCAAAAGGAACTAGTGTTATAAATAACATTGAGCAAATTGATCGTGGATANGAAAAAATTGACGAGAGGTTAAGATCTCTAGGCGCAAAAATTAAAAGAATTTAGATTAACTAACTCCTTTTTTAATTTTGCTGAAAATAATTTTTTAAATTATATTTTTTAAATTTTCATTTCTTGTGTAAGAATCAGTCTTGCTATACTCCCCAAAAATTTCATTTAATTTATTATATCGATAATCGAAAATNCCATCTAATTTACTCTTTATAATTAGTCTATGTAGTAATTTGCCAAAAAGACCATAAGGAACCTTATAGTCAACAATGTCNTCTATTTCAACACCATTTTTTATTTCTCTAATAAAGTGTTTATGATGCCAGAATGAATATGGTCCAAATCTTTGCTCATCTACAAAATAGCTTCCTTCCTTAACATTCGTNATTTCTGTAACCCAAATCATTCTAATTCCTAAAAGAGGACTAACAGAATACTTAATGATTTGGCCAGGATAAATAGATCTTTTATCTGAATGGATGATTTTAAAATTCATATAATCAGGAGTAATGACACATAAATTTTTTGGATCAGAAAAGAAATCCCATGCTTTTGTAATTCCAATTGGTAAAAATTGCTTTTTATTTATTTGAAAAAAATTCATGCTCTAAAATTTAAAATTTTATAAATTAGTGACAAAATAAAACAAAATTTATCATGAAAAAATTAAACTCAGTATTACTTACAACACTTTTCTTATCTGTTTTCTTTCTTTTAACCCCACTATCATTATTATCTCAGGTAAAGACACCTCAACCTAGTCCAGCTTCTAAAATCATTCAGACAGTTGGTCTTACTGAAATAACGGTTGAATTCTCAAGACCTTCTATGAAAGGAAGAGAAATAATGGGAGAACTTGTTCCATATGGAAAAATATGGAGAACAGGAGCAAATCAAAATACTAAGATTACTTTTTCTGACCCTGTAAAACTAAATGGTCAAAATCTTGATAAAGGATCATATGCCATCTATACTAGACCGGGTGAAGATATGTGGGAAGTATTTTTCTATAAAAAAAGTGATAATTGGGGGACTCCNCAGAAATGGGAGGCTTCTGAAATTGCTGTAGCCCTTGAAGTTCCAGTTACAAATCTTGATAGTTCAGTTGAAACTTTTAGTATATGGATTTCAAATCTTTCCAATAATGGAGCTAAACTTAATATAGCTTGGGAAAAAACAAGAATAACTGTAAACCTTGAAGTACCAACTGTTGATAAAGCTACAGCAAGTATAAATGAAGTACTAAAGAATAATCCTAAAGCAAGAGACTATTATAACGCAGCTCGTTATTATTTAGAGGAAAATCAGGATTTAAATTTGGCGAAAAAATGGATAACTAAGGCTGTCGAAATGGAAGATAATCATTATTGGATGTTTCGTTATCAAGCATTAATTCTTGCAGATTTAGGCGAGATAAAAAATGCAATTCAAGCAGCAGAAAAATCTCTTGAATTAGCACAAGAGAATGGAAACAATGACTATATTCGAATGAACAATAAGTCAATAGCTGAATGGAGTGCTATGAATTAGTCTTTTGCCTTTATTCCATTTTTTGAAGATAAAAACTCCAATAAAATTGAAAGAATAATAGTTAATATTGCTCCTATTAGGTTAAGCCAAAGATATCCTACTATATCCAAATAGTAAATTGAGAACACTATTGTTTGAGATATTATTGCCCCAATAAAAACGGCTTTTCCATTGACATATTTTATAAAGAACGCAGTTAAGAAGACACCCAAAACTGTACCATAGAAAATAGATCCAATAATATTCACATATTCAATTAGATTTTCAAATAGATTTCCAACTGCCGCAAATGATATTGCAATTAATCCCCAAAAAAGCACAAATGCTTTTGCAACATTTACATAATGTTTTTGACTAAGATTTGGAAAACCTCTTTTATAAAAGTCAATAAGTGAAGTTGTTGCTAATGCATTTAGTTCAGAAGCAGTTGAGCTCATCGCAGCTGAAAGTATAACAGCAATTAACAAGCCTATTAGTCCAGTTGGTAAGTACTTTAGTATATAAAAAATAAACACGTAATCTTTGTCATTGCTCTCAACTGAAGGTAGAGCTTTTTCTATTAAGGCTTTTGCTTTAATTCTATTTTGCTTTTCTTTTTTTTGAAGTAAAAGATAATCTTTTCTATGTGTTTCATTTTCAAAAAAATCTTCTCTGTTTAGAAAGTTTAATTTTTTACTGTGAAGTTCAAAATTTTCATTTTCAAGTTTTTGAAAATCTGTTTTAAACTCAGATTTTGTGATCAATTCTGTAGCTTTTGGATTAAAATGAATTGGCGCTTTTTCAAACTGAAAAAAAACAAAAACCATTACACCAGTTAAAAGGATAAAAAATTGCATTGGTATTTTTAAAAATCCATTCATGATTAATCCTTTTTGACTTTCTAAAAGTGATTTTCCTGAAAGATATCTTTGGACCTGACTCTGATCGGTTCCAAAATAGGAAAGTGCAAGAAAAAGCCCACCTGTTAATCCACTCCATATAGTATAACGACTTTTAGGATCAACGCTAAAATCAATAAGGTTTAATTTTCCATTTAATCCAGCTATATCCAATGCTCGAGAAAAATTAATTTTTTCTGGAAGACTTTCATTTAAGTAAATAAAAGCAACAGTCATTCCCAAAAAAATCACAAACATTTGTTGTTTTTGAGTTAGACTTACGGCATGAGTCCCGCCAATTAGAGTGTAAAAAATAACTAATAAGCCAATTATTATGACCATAATTTTTAAATTCCATCCAAGAATTACGCTTAAAATTATAGCAGGAGCATAAATAGTAATTCCAGCNGCTAAGCCTCTTTGAATAAGAAATAATGATGCTGTTAAAATCCTCGTCTTTAAATTGAAACGATTTTCAAGAAATTCATATGCCGTATAAACTTTTAATTTTTGATAAATCGGCAAAAAGAAAACACATATTATTATCATTGCTAGGGGCAAACCAAAATAAAATTGAATAAATCCCATCCCCTCGAAATATGCCTGACCAGGTGTAGAAAGAAAAGTGATTGCACTAGCTTGAGTTGCCATTACTGAAATGCCAACTGTGAACCAGGAGGATTTATTCCCCCCTTTTAGATAATCTTTTATGTCTTTATGGTGTCTGTTTTTGTAAACCCCGTAGATGATTATAAAAAGCAGAGTAGAGCAAAGAACTAACCAATCAATTTCAGACATAGTTAAATTGTTTCATAATAAAGTAGAAGAAAACTATATATATACTGTTCAAGAGAATAAGAAAAATATAAATATTAANTTTTTTANTCNCATGGCTAGTNAAAGNTTCCGTTNTTATTTNATTTGATNTATCTTTCATTTCGACATTACTCATTAATGATATTCTTTAATTTTTGATATACTTGGGCAGTTGGTAAACCAACCACATTTGTATAACTCCCTGTTATTTTTTCTACGCCAATTTTTCCAATCCAATCCTGTATTCCATATCCTCCTGCTTTATCAATTGGATCATATTTTTCAATATAAAATTTTATTTCTTCNTTTTCAAGGACTTTAAAAGTCACTCTAGTTGAACTAATAATTCTNTGAAATTTTTTTTTAAAAAGAAATCCTACTGCTGTAACTACAGAGTGAGTTTTTCCAGACAGGGTCTGTATCATTTTAAATCCACTTTCTTTATCTTTTGGTTTCCCTAATGGCTTTCCATCGCATAGAACAATAGTATCTGCTACTATAATTATTTGATTTCTTTTCAACTGATTTTTAACTGCCTTTGCTTTGTTCTTTAATATATATTTTACAATTTCAATTCCTTTAAGTTTTTTTGGATAAGATTCGTCAACTTTTAATTTTTTGATTTTAAACGGAATATGCATTTGTTTAAAAAAATCTATCCGTCTAGCTGAATTAGAAGCTAAAATTAATTCATAGTCTTTTAAATCAAATTTCACAAATAATTATGTTTATTTTGTCTTCCACTTACCTTGAACTCGAAGGACTTGCTCAATAATATCTCTAACACAACCTTCACCACCTTTTTTGTGGGAAACATAATCTGAAATAACTTTTACATCTGAAACAGCATCATTTGGACAAGTAGAGACGCCTACTTTTTTCATTATACTCAGATCAGGTATATCATCACCCATATATAAAATTTCTTCATTTTCAAGTTTATACTTTGATCTAAACTCTTCAAAAGAACTTTCTTTTTCAGTTTGTCCCAAAAAAATACTTTTAACTCCTAGGTCTTTCAAACGTAATCTAACACCTTCATTTTTGCCTCCAGAAATTATACCAATTTTGTATTTTTCAAATATTGCACATCTAAGAGCATATCCATCTTTAGTGTCCATTTCTCTATACATTTCTCCTTTGGAGGTGATTAACACTTTCCCATTNGTCATAACACCGTCTACATCAAAAACAAGAGCAGATATTTTTGTTAATCGTTTNTTATAACTTTCTTTATTCATATTTTTNCTCTATTAACCGGGTAATTATCAAATATAGGTCTTTGTATTCTTTATTTCTTAAAATTTCTTTATGTTCTTCAATCGTTTTATTATCTCCTCTTTTTGCTGGACCAGTTTGAGATTTTTCAGGACCAATTTCAAAAACCTTATNAGTCGTTTCNTTTATTATTGAGTGAAAAATTTCAAACGTGATTTTTTTTGAAGCCAACATTTCTTTTGCAACGGTATAGAGATGATTACTAAAATTATTAACAAAGACAGCTGCTAAATGAATAATCTTTCTCTGTTCAGAATCAATTATATATGTTTTTGCCTTTAAATAATTACTAAGCTGTTTAAGAGTATATAAGTCTTTTTTGCTCTCAGCCTCTATACAAATTGGAACATTTTTAAATGAAACCTCTCGAGTTTTGTTAAAAGTCTGAACAGGATAAAAAACACCTCTTCTCTTTTTAGAATTAACTTCCTTAATTGATCTGCATCCAGAAGTATGAACTATTAAACCTTCAAAATTAATTTTTTTAATTATTTTTTTTATCGAATCATCTTTTACGCAGACAATATAAATGTCAGCATGGTTTAAATTTTTTAAATCATCANTTATTGATGTATTTTTTTCNGCAAATTTTATAATATCTAGGGTTTTATTATACCACTGAATAAGATTTATTTTTTCATTTTTATAAAATTCTCTATAGAGATTAAAACCTAAATTACCTGCGCCAATTAAGACAANNTTTAACATAAAAAGTTTNATAAAAAAAGTTTAAAGACTATCAAATAAAAATCTTTTTAACAAAGAACATTAAATCAGACTTTTTGATGCATATAAGGTTATAATAATTCATAAACATACAATATCTTTGTTGCCTAAAATTAACTTTTTTAATGAAAACTAAGGTTTTTAACTTTTTTTTCTCAACCCGATTAACAAGTGTCTATTTTATACTCTTAATTATTTCTATGGGCATGGGAACATTTATTGAAAGTTGGTATGGGATTAATACTGCTAGGATATGGATATATAATGCATTTTGGTTTGAGTTAATTTTTTTTCTTTTAGGGATTAATTTTATTGGAAACATTTTTAGGTATAAACTTTTAAGAAAGGAAAAGTGGGCTGTTTTATTTATGCATCTCTCATTTATTCTTATTCTACTTGGAGCATTTATAACAAGATATTTTGGTTATGAAGGAGTTATGCCAATAAGAGAAGGTGAGACCGAAAATGTTTTTTTATCTGAAAAAACTTATTTAACAATTTTTGCAGACGGTGAAATTGATGGAGTTTTAAGGCGAAAAAGANNTGANNATGATTTTTTGCTTTCTGAAAACACTAACAATAAAATAAATATTAANGATCATTTCAATGGAATTCCATTTTCTATAAACTTTGAGAGTTTTGATGAAGGAGTAGTTGAGGAACTTGTTTTGGACGATGAAGGGGATAGATACATGAAAATTGTTGAAGCAAGTGGCGGATCAAGGAAGGATCATTATATAAAAGAGGGTGAGGTTACAAGTGTCCATAACATTTTATTCACGCTAAACAATCCAATACCTGGCGCCATAAATATAAGATCTGACAAAGGACTTTATTTTTTAAATTCCCCATTTGATGGAGATTTTATGGTTATGGCTAGCCAAGAAACTGGTAATGTTGAAAAAAATGTTGAAACACCTCTTAAACTAAGATCGTTATATTCTCTTGCAAATTTACAATTTGTAATTCCTGAACCTCCTTTACGAGGAAATTTTGATTGGATTAAGGTGAATTCTTCTGATATACAAACACAAGATCTTTTGAAGTTAAAAATTGAATCTCAAGGAGAAAATCAAATTGTATCTCTTCCAGGAGCTAAGGGTATTGTAAATGATATGAAAATGATTAGAATAGGTGAATTAGATTTTTATCTTAATTATGGTTCTATCCCAATAAAACTTCCATTTTCTATTCGTTTAAACGATTTTATAGCAGAGAAGTATCCTGGAACTGAAAAAAGCTATTCTTCATTTATGAGTAAAGTAACTGTTGAAGATGATTCGTCCTTTGATTATGACATTTATATGAACAATATTTTAAATCATGGAGGATATCGCTTTTTTCAAGCTTCATTTGATCCAGACGAAAAAGGAACGGTTTTATCTGTAAACAATGATTTTTGGGGAACATTTATCACTTATCTAGGATATATTTTTTTGTATGTTAGTATGATGGGTATTTTCTTTTATGGGAAAACGCGATTTAAAAATTTATCAAACGGGTTAAAGAAATTAAGTTCGAAAGGAATGCCATTAGCTGTATTTTTTATTTTTATTTTCAATATTGAACTTAGTGCTCAAGATCGAACTTTTTCTTTGGAATCAAATTTTAATTATGATTCTTTAATTCAAGTTAATAAGGTTTCTAAATCTCATTCTTCAAAATTTGGGCGGATCTTAATTCAAGATCTTGGAGGGCGAATGAAACCTGTTAATACATTTTCATCAGAACTCATCAGAAAAGTTAGTAAAAGAGAAAATTATAAAGATCTGAATTCAGATCAAATGTTAATCTCAATAATGCAAACTCCAGTATTTTGGTACAATGTCCCAATGATTTTTTTAAAAAGAGGGAATGATAGTATAAGAAAAATTATAGGTTTAAGAAATAATGAGAAGTATGCTTCCTTTGTTTCTTTTTTTGATGAAAATGGGAATTATAAAATAGCTAGTCAATTAGAGGAGGCTTATAGATCATCTATCCCTAATCAATTCCAAAAAGATTTTATCGAAGTTGATAGAAAGGTAAATTTATTATACTCTGCCCTTGAGGGGAAAATATTAAGATTTTTTCCAGTTCCTGATAATTTAAATAATAAATGGGTCTCTTATCAGGAATTAAAAGATTTTAATTTTAAGGGAAGAGATTCTTTATATGCATACAATATTCTTCCACTATATTTTAACTCACTTAGAATAGCTAAAGAAGATGGTAATTATGATCAACCTGAGGATCTTTTAAATAGTCTAATTGGTTTTCAGAAAAAATATGGTGAAAAGATTGTTCCTTCTAATCAAAAAATTGATGCAGAAATTTTATACAATAAGGTGAATATTTTTGAAAGACTTTTTAAGTACTATTTATATGTATCATTAATATTTTTTGTTTTGGTATTAGTTCAAATCTTTAAAGAGGCTAGATTTCTCAATCTCTTTATAAAAAGTCTAAAAATTTTAACATTGATTTTATTTATTTCCCATACTTTAGGCCTGATTTTTAGAGGTTACATTTCAGGGCATGCTCCCTGGAGTGATGCCTATGAATCAATGATTTATGTAGCATGGGCTACATTATTTTTTGGGTTGATTTTTGGCAGGCGATCTGACCTTACTATTGCTTGTACGACATTTGTTTCATCCATGATTTTGATGATTGCTCATTGGAATTGGTTAGATCCTGCAATTGCAAATCTTCAACCGGTTCTAGATAGTTACTGGTTAATGATCCATGTAGCAATAATTGTAGCTAGTTATGGACCTTTTGCTTTGGGAATGATTATAGGTTCAGTTTGTTTATTTCTTATGATCTTATTAAATGATAAAAATAAAGACAAGCTTAAAAATAAAATAAAAGAATTAACTATAATAAATGAATTGTCTTTAACTCTCGGGTTAATATTGCTTACAATTGGAAACTTTTTAGGTGCTATGTGGGCAAATGAGAGTTGGGGTAGATACTGGGGATGGGATCCCAAAGAAACATGGGCTTTAATCAGTATTATGGTATATGCTTTTGTAATTCACATCCGTTTAATACCAGGCTTTAGAACATCTTGGCTCTTTAATCTTTTAAGTGTTATTGCATTTTCTAGTATTTTAATGACATATTTTGGAGTAAACTTTTATTTAGTTGGGCTTCACTCTTATGCTAGTGGTGATAAGGTCATAACACCTAATTTTATTTATTATTCTTTATTAGTAGTTTTTATTTTAGGGTTTTTATCTTATTTCCGTTCAAAGAAATTTTTATAAACGATCAATTTCCTTGATTAAATTATGACAATAATTGTAGTGAGTTTTTAGTAGATCAGAATTATTTTTTTTCAAATTTTTAAAATAACGTTCCATCTCACTAATNTTTTTGTATAAATAGCCTTGTATTTCAGGATTCAATTTTTGATCTTTTGATAATTCAATAATTCTNATNACATAATTCTTTTGAAGATTTCTTTCATAAAGNTCAGGATTAGATTTGTTTGAGATTAAGTCTCTTTGAAGAGTATTAACGAGAGTGTA
Source organism: Flavobacteriaceae bacterium (assembly GCA_002702405.1). Next base: position 14,239 of record NZZH01000065.1, read on the forward strand.
AAGTCCAATNGGATCCCCTTTTAGGGTAGATTCAACAGAAAGTATCCGATTTAAAGATGTTGTGCTTAAAATCCTGTANAGAGCAGATTTTTGAAGATTTGTAATTTTATCTAGAATACCTTTTGATTCAATTTTTGAAATTAATTCTTTAGGCATTAGCCAATATTGTGTTTTCCATAAATTTCTATCAAGAGAATTTAATGCTCTAAGTTGTTTATCCTTTGATACATTTATATATGGAATAGAATTTTGTCCCTTGTTCATTCGAGTTTCGTGAACACCTCCAATAATATTTATTACGTGATATATGTATCTTCTATAAACACTAATGAATTCTCCATAGAGTTCTTTTAAATCGTCATATGAAGCTCCATTTGGAGTTGTCCAGTCATCAAGATTATTGATTACAATTTTCAGATTTTTGATCCCATAATCAGTAGCCTTGACAGGATCATCACCTATATTTTCAGTTTGCGAGTTGGGATCGTCCCAAAATCCACCAAACATATACATTGGGTTCAAACTCTTTTTATCGACAAATTCCTTTAAAATTGTTTTTTCAGTCTGAGGATTTTCCCCTGGAAAATAACGATATCCCCACTCAATAGAGTAATCATCATATGGCCCGAGTTGTCTAACAAACCTTATGTTCTTATCACCTGGTTGGGCAACGTAATTATATCTTGCATAATCCATAATTGTTGTTGCGATTCCCATTTTTTGGGTAAAATTACCTGACCTTAATGAATCAACTGGATATGCGGAACTTGCCTTCATGTTATGGGGAAGACCCAGAGCATGACCAATTTCATGGGAAATAACACGTCGCATCATTTCTCCTATTTCCTCCTCAGGAGTATTTAAAGTCCTAGCTTTTGGATTAGCAGCTCCAGTTTCTATTAGAAATCTATTTCGATAAGATCTCAAGTGATTATGATACCAGATTATATCGCTTTCAATAATTTCTCCAGTTCTCGGATCTGACACACTTGGNCCGACAGCNTTTCTTGTAGTAGANGCAACATATCTAACCGTTGAATACCTTATATCTTCTGGACTAAAATCAGAATCTTCTTCTTTAGAGGGTGGGTCTTTAGCAATAATAACATTTTTAAATCCAGCTTTTTCGAAGGTACTATTCCAGTCTTCAATTCCTTTTTTAAAATAAGGTCTCCATTTAATCGGTGTCCCAGGATCTAAATAATAAACTATTTGTTTTTTTGGTTCAGTAAGCTCACCGTTTTTATAGGCTTTAATATCTTTTGGTTCCAATCGCCATTTTCTTATCAATTCAATTTGATCTGATTTAAGAGCCTTTGATGAATAGTCATATTTTTTTAATGTAAACCAACCAACTCTATTGTCAGCATAGCGAACAGGCATTCTATTTTCTGGCAAAGCAATTATCGAATGATTTATTTGAAAGCTAAAGGTCTTTGTTTTATTATTCCATGGCAACTTATCAGCTCCNAAGGTTAATGTGTGNAAAACCTCNGNNTTTCTTGGAAAGCTTCTAATACTATTTATTTGACTTCTTTTTTTATCAACGCTTTTGATTTTATATTTATCTCTTTGGGTTTTAGTTATAATATTAAAACCAGGAGAATCNGCCATAAAGTAATTTGTTACGTCAATTAAAAATCTGTTTTTTTCAGAATTTTTTATTTCAAATGAAGCTAAAATAGGAGAGAAATTATTTTCTATTACACTTAAACTAATTGGATCATTTTCAGAATAGATGTTAGTGTATGAAATTTGTTTTATCATAATTTTTTTCCCTTCTTTAGTAAAGTGAATAAGATTTTCAGCTGTTTTTGATCCAGCATTTATATATGCTGAAAATCCTGAAGGTAGTTGAGCGTATCTTGTAACCATTAGTAAATCTTTTGAAAGAATTGAATCTTGAATTTCAAAAAAAACTTTTTCTTTCTCTTTTGAAAAATAAGTAGTTATTAGACCACTTGTTTTTTTCATATTAACTGTAATTGAATCNATTTTCTTTGATTTAGATGANGTTTTTTTCTTGTTTTGAGAGTNTGCGCTAATTGAAATAANTANAAAAANCNTNGCAAAAATTATCCTNTAGATTTTCATNTCAATAAATCTTATNTTANAAATAGTCTNAAAAAATAGTAATAAATTATTAAATTGTGTTTGTNAGNTTACTAAAAATTAAATTTAAATACTTCTANTTATGAAAAAAATACTTTTNCTCTCAATCATATTTTTCTTATCCGAATCTTTTGATCTGCATTCCCAGAGAAGATCAAATGTCAAAAACCAAAAATCAAGCGANAANATTTCACTTAGTGCTTTTAAGTTTAGGAANGTAGGTCCNGCATTTCTTTCTGGTCGAATTGCNGATATTTCAATTGATCCAAACAATAGNAGTGTATGGTATGTTGCTGTTGGTTCAGGAGGTGTNTGGAAAACAAAAAATTCAGGAACTACATGGACNCCNATTTTTGATAATCANCCTTCCTATTCCATTGGATGCATAACTATTGATCCAAATAACACAAATACAATTTGGGTTGGAACAGGAGAAAATGTTGGTGGACGNCATGTTGGTTATGGTGATGGTATTTATAGAAGTATGGATGGNGGGAAAACATGGAAGAATTTTGGTTTAAAAGAAACTGAACATATATCCAAGATAATTGTACATCCAGATAATTCAAATATTATTTTNGTAGCTGCTCAAGGTCCGCTTTGGAGAAAAGGNGAACAAAGAGGTTTATATTATTCTGATAATGGAGGAAAAAACTGGAAAAAGGTTTTAGGGAACTCTGAATGGACTGGAGTTACAGACATTGTCGTTAACCATTCAAATCCGCAAATAATGTATGCTGCCACCTGGGATCGTCATAGGACTGTAGCTGCATATATGGGAGGCGGTCCGGGAACTGCTATATTCAAATCAATTGATGGAGGTAAAAATTGGGAAAAGCTTTCTACTGGTTTACCTAAATCAAATATGGGTAAGATTGGTCTTGCAATTTCTCCACAGAAACCAAATGTTGTTTATGCTGCAATAGAGCTAGATAGAACCACTGGAGGATTATATCGTTCAGATGATGCTGGAAACTCTTGGACTAAAATGTCAGACGAGGTTTCTGGAGGTACAGGACCACATTACTATCAGGAATTATATGCAAGTCCTCATGTTTTTGATAGAATTTATCTTATGAATGTGAGAGTTCGCGTTTCTGAGGATGGAGGGAAAACTTTTAGGACCATGAAGGAAAGACAAAAGCATTCTGATAATCATGAAATAGTATTTAAACATGATGATCCAAATTATTTGATGATAGGTACAGATGCTGGCATTTATGAGAGTTTTGATTTGGCTGAAAATTGGAGTTATATTAAAAATCTTCCTTTAACCCAATTTTATAAAGTTGCAGTAAACAACGCTGAACCTTTTTATCATATTTTTGGCGGAACCCAAGACAATGGTTCAGCTGGAGGCCCCTCTGCTACAGATGAAAGACAGGGTATTGCAAATAAACATTGGTACAAGACTTTAGGGGCAGATGGTCATCAATCAGCTACTGATCCTGTTTATAATGATATTATTTATGCAGAAACTCAAAGGGGAGGCTTACATCGAATTGATTTAACCACTGGTGAGCAGGTTTTTATTCAGCCNCAAGCAAATGAAGGAGATCCTTTTGAAAGATTTAACTGGGATGCTCCAATTTTAGTTAGTCCTCATAAACCATCTAGATTATATTTTGCATCNTATCGTTTATGGAAATCAGAAAATAGAGGTGATGATTGGACTCCAATATCAGGTGATTTGACAAGAAATGAAGAACGTATAACTCTTCCTATAATGGGAAGGANTCAAAGTTGGGATAATTCTTGGGATGTTGGCGCAATGTCTGATTATAATACAATAACATCAATATCAGAATCTCCTATAAAAGAGGGTCTTATTTATATTGGAACCGATGATGGATTNATTCANGTTACAGAAAATGGCGGAAAAAATTGGACTAAAATATCTGTAAAACAGTTTGGACTTGCTGATAGAAGTTTTGTTAATGATATTAAAGCAGATCTTTTTGACGAAAATATTGTATACGTTGTNNTAGATAATCACAAAGAAGGAGATTTTAAACCATATATTTTTAAAAGTATGGATAANGGTAAAAACTGGGTTCCTATAAGTGGTAATNTGNCTGAAAGGACNNTGGTTTGGCGTTTTGTTCAGGATCATGTTAAAAAAGATTTATTTTTTGCAGCCACTGANTTTGGAGTATATNCTTCATTGGANGGAGGCAAAAAATGGCANAAACTTCCTGGNACACCAACTATCTCTTTCAGAGATATAGTAATTCAAAAAAGAGAAAATGATNTAGTAGCTGCATCTTTTGGGAGAGGATTTTATGTTTTAGATGATTACAGTGGACTTCGAGAAATGACTGCTTTAAATCTTAAAAAAGAGGGAGTTTTATTTAAACCTAGGCCTGCAAAGTGGTATGTTCCTAGAAGTAAAATAGGAAATACTGGGGCTGATTATTACTTTGCTAAAAATCCTGAATTTGGTGCTGTTTTTACTTATCATTTGTCAAAAACATA
>NZZH01000066.1 GCA_002702405.1 Flavobacteriaceae bacterium
CCCTTGAGTTGGTTCTTTTTCATTTACGTCATTAATTGGCTTCCATTGTCCGTTTGCTATTCTTTGTTTTAATCTTCTTCCCTCTTCTCCTCTAAGATATGTTCCAAAAGCTCCTTCAATACCAACTCTAAAATAATTTCCATTTAAACTCTTCAATTCATACCCAATTGTTCTTTCAGCAATTTTACCAAGCGGGTGTTCCCTTTTTATTTGCTGTTCAATTATTATTCCTCCTTTGAAAGAAGGCAAATTGAAAATTGGTAACGATTTTATCTTTTTTAGTTTTGAATAACTCAAATTTTTTGCTACAAGCATATATCTATTGTTATTCATTCTAGCATTTTCAAGCTTTTCAATCAATTCAGTATGTGGTATTTGTAAAATTGAGGATAGCCCCTTTACTAAATTTTCTTTACCATTATTATACAATGAATTACTTGGGACTTTTGAATCCCACCTGACCTCATATTGAGCAACAGAGGTAGCCATTAAACTTCCGTCTTCAGAATATATATTGCCCCTGCTAGGTTGTAAAACAACATTTTTAACTGTTTGATTTGAGGCTATTACTTTATACCTTTCACCTTCAAATACTTGAATATATATAAGCTTACCCATCAATAAAAAAGAAAAAATGATCATTGTGCTAATCACTATATAAAAACGGGTCATTATTTTTTTTAACAATTTTTCAATCATTTGAAACAATTATTTTTATTGCAGGTTCTTTAGAAGGTCTAATGCCTAAGGGTCCTAATTCAGTCATTATCTTTGTCTCCATTTTTAATTTCATTAGATAGGTTCGTTGATCTATAAACTCACTCTTCAATAACCTTATTTCCTCATTCAATGAGGCAATTTTAAAAATCTTCTTGTCTGTACTATGCCCACTGGCTATCATAATAACTGACAAGATTAATACATAGAGTATTATACGCCAGTTTTTAAAAGCATCTCCCTTTATTAAAAACTCAAAATTTAATATTGATAAAATTCTTCTCATATTCTTTCTGCTATTCTTAGTTTTGCGCTTCTTGATCTTTTATTATCAAATAATTCTTTTTCAGAGGGAGTTATCAAATCACCAATTTTTTTATAGGGAAAAAATTTATTCCCATACAAATCTCCATTTACATTTCCATCAAAACTTCCATACCTTATAAAATTTTTAACTAATCTGTCTTCTAAAGAATGGTATGATATACAAACTAATCGCCCTCCTTTAACAATAAAACTAGGTGTCTGAAGTAAAAGAACTTTAATCGCATCTAGCTCCTTATTTACCTCAATTCTAATGGCTTGAAAAATTTTGGCCATTTCTTTATTTAATTTACGTGTGGGAATTATAGGCTCTAATATGTTTTGCAAATCTTTGGTTGAAATTATTTTATTTTTTCTCCTTGATTTTACAATCATTTTTGAATAAATTCTTGCTCGGCTAACCTCGCCATAAGCTTTAAATAAAGAGGTTAATTTTTTTTCGTTATATGAATTAACTATCTCTTTAGCATTTAATTTATTTTTATGGTCCATCCTCATGTCAAGTGGACCATTAAGCCTAATTGAAAAACCTCTTTCTTTTTTATCTAACTGATACGATGAAACACCAAAGTCAGCAATTAGTCCTGAAATCTCACTTACATCATAAAGATTTAAGTGTTTCTTTAAATTTGAAAAGTTTGCAGATATCAATTTAAATCTACTATCATCTATTGAGTTTATTGAAGTAGAATGATCTTGATCAAAAGCAAACAGTTTTCCCTTACTAGATAATTTGTTGAGTATAGCCCTAGAATGCCCCCCACCTCCGAATGTAACATCAACATAAACGCCTACAGGATTAATATCTAATCCCTCTATGGATTCTTTTAACAATACTGGATTATGATAGTTTTTCATTGTTTTCGTCACCCATTACTTGTTCCGCAAGGGAAGCAAAGTCAATGGTTGCTTCATCAATTGAGTTTTCATAAAGATTCTTATCCCATATTTCAAGTATATTAACAGCTGATGAAACAACAACTTCTTTTTTTATTTTCGCATGATTGATTAAATTTTTTGGGATTAGTATCCTGCCCGTTGCATCAATATCAAGAAGCTTAACTCCTGCAGTAAATCGTCTTATAAAATCATTGTTCTTCTTTACAAACCTGTTTAAAGTATTTATTTTCTCAATTAAGGAATCCCATTCCCTAAGTGGATATAATTCTAAGCAAGGATTAAATACAGCTCTTTTTATAACAAATCCATCTTTAACGCTATACGAAAGTTGTTTTTTTAATGCTGCAGGAAGCATTATTCTTCCTTTTATATCGGCTTTACACTCATACGTCCCAATAAAATGCTTCATTGAATTAAATAATGTACTCAAATATATAATTATTTTACCACATTTTACCACATTTTACCACATTGTTAATAAGTTTTACCACTTCACATCTGTTTAATCCTCTAATTCATCATTTAAAATTATTTATAATTCTAGAGTTGAAATTCCATATCTTTGGTTTGCATAAGTAATTTAAATCAACTTTTAACATGAAAGAAAATGATAATATCAAACACATAGAAGTTGGTGAAGGACCTCCAATTGTTGTTTTATACGGTCTAATGGGAGGACTTAGTAATTTTAAAGGCGTTTTAGATTTTTTTCCAAAAAAGGGATATCGAGTTTTAGTCCCAGATCTTCCTTTATATTCTATGCCAATAAAACAAACTACAGTTAAAAGCCTAGCAAATTATCTTTATGAATTTGTCACTTCTAAAAATCTGGAAAATATAATTTTATTAGGCAATTCTTTAGGAGGTCATATTAGTTTACTTTTTTCAAAATTTTATCCTGAAAAAGTAAAGGGAATTGTCATAACTGGTAGTTCTGGATTATATGAAAATGCTATGGGGGACGGATATCCAAAAAGAGGTGACTATCAGTATATCAAAACTAAAACTGAAGAAGTTTTTTTTGATCCTAAAATTGCAACAAAAAAACTAGTAGATGATGTCTTTGAAACTGTAAATGACAGAAATAAAGTTATTAAAACTCTTGCAATTGCAAAAAGTGCTATCCGGCACAATATGTCAAAAGATCTTCCCAAAATGCAGATACCTACTGCAATAATATGGGGAGAACAAGACAGTGTAACTCCACCCAATGTTGCAAATGAATTTAATTCACTTATTCCTAAATCTGATTTGTATTGGATTAATCATTGCGGACATGCCCCAATGATGGAGCATCCTGAAAAATTTAATGAAATAATGTTTTCGTGGATTAAAAAAAATAAGTTTTGAATTAATCTATTGAATGAAAATTTTTAATGCTGAATTTATTGTCAGTAACTCAAGCATAAAAAAATGTCCAAAGCATTCATTCCCTGAATATGCTTTTATCGGGAGATCTAATGTTGGAAAGTCGTCTCTTATAAACATGCTTTGCGGAAAAAAAAGTTTAGCTAAAATTTCTTCTGCTCCTGGGAAAACAAAACTAATTAATCATTTTTTAATTAATAAAAAATGGTATTTAGTTGATTTACCTGGATATGGCTACTCGCATACATCAAAATTAACAAGAAAACAATTTAAAGATTTTACCACAGATTATTTTATAAATAGACAAGAATTAACTTCTACTTTTTTATTAATAGATGTGCGAATAAAGCCACAAACAATAGATGTAAATTTTATTAAATGGATGGGGGAAAATTTAGTTCCTTTTAATTTAGTCTTTACAAAATGTGACAAGATTAAGTATAATGAGATAAAGTCAAATATCTCTATCTATCTCGACTTATTAAAAAAAGACTGGTTAGAATTACCCAATTATTTTATTAGCTCGTCTAGAAAACTTACGGGCAAAAAAGAGATCCTTAAATACATAAGCAAAACAAATAGTGAATTTCAAAAATTATCAACTTTTAAATAATTAAAAATTAACAAAATTATTTAATAGATTTTAATTCGATCTCTTTGGCAAATTCTTTTAAAAATTTCTTTATTGACTTATAACTTTTATTATCATTTGTAGCTTTAAAATAGGTTTCACCAAGGCTTACTAAATTTTGATAAAAAAACAATTTCATGTCATTAATAGGCATTTCCTTTACCCATAAATCCATTTTTAAAGTTTCAGATTTTTCAGTATCCCAGAAAGAAAGAAACATGGCTTTAGCTTCTTTATTTTCAACTCCCCCATCAGGAGCTGACCATTTTATTTTCTCAGCGACCTTATTATCGTCTAAAGAAACATTGATTTTTATATAAGTATTTTTTTTTGACATTATCGAGATGGTTTATAACTGGATTGTTTGAATAAAGTTTCTTCATGCATAGATAAAATATCGTAAAGTTCAACTTCAGGATTATTAGAAATAAAAGATCTGACAATCTGCCAACCAAGCCATTGGCCGATTTTACCTGGAGATTCATTATCAATCTCCAAATAAAATTTTGAAAAAGGTGAAGGATCGAGAAATCTTTTTTTTAGAGTAATATCATTTTTATAAAGTAACTCTCTTTCCAAAATGTATTCCCAAATATATTTCTCATTCTCAATAGCCCAATTAATTTGATCTTCTTTGTATCCTATTTTAACAGCATCTGATTTATTAGGCAAAATTATATCTTTTAAATATAATTTTTTGCCATAAAAAATCATTTGACTTAAAAACGATTTATTCTCAGGAGTTAATATTTTACTGTCAGCAAACTTTTCAGCAATGTGAGAAGTTAAAAACTTTTGGTCCATTTCCTGTCTAATATATTTAGGAATACCCTCGTAAAGTAAATTTGAATCTCCAAGATAGGTGTCTAATGAAATAATTAATAACGAATCCCTGTAAATTGTTTTATTTTGATAATCAACGTTATTTATCAATCCAATAACATGCGGGNTCTTAGTTTTAGGAAAATANTATTTAATATGCTGAAACAAATATTTTATTTCACTTTCNATAAANTCCATGTCAGGNAAACCTTTTTCAACTTCATTCAATAAAAATAATTGCAATGTATCTTTTTGTCTATTTATCCATATAGAATCATGGAATTTTGAAGGAAAAAGATAAGGATATCTTTTTTTTAAATTAGGTATTTGATTTGAATCTGATTTATGAAACAACTTATCAAATCTGTCTATTTTAATTGAAATAGAAATCGAATTTATATCTGATTCCTTAGAATTATCAAAATTGCAATAGCAAAATAAAAATATTGGAATCAATAAAAAAATTATCCTAAAAAAATACCTCAAAATAAATCGTATTAATTATTTTCACCTATCTAAAATTAACGCAAATTAAAAAAAAATAAGATTGGAAGAAAAAGTAGTTAAATATATAGTTGATTGGCTTAAAAATTATAATGAAAAATCTAAGATGAAAGGTTTCGTTATTGGTGTTTCTGGGGGAATTGACTCTGCTGTCACATCTACTTTATGTGCAATGACTGGTATTCCAGTTTTATGTCTTGAGATGGAGATTTATCAGAAAAAAAAACAAATTTCTGATGCCAGAAATCATATTTCTTGGTTAGAGAAAAAATATAAGAATGTAACTCATCATAATGTATCTCTTACATCAGTTTTTGAAAATTTTATTGATAAAGTTCCTAAAACTATAAAAAAAGAAGAACACATGTTAAGTCTTGCTAATACCAGATCAAGATTGAGGATGACAATGCTTTATTACTTTTCTACCTTAAATCAACTATTGGTAGTTGGAACAGGAAACAAAGTTGAAGATTTTGGAGTCGGATTTTATACAAAATATGGAGATGGAGGAGTAGATTTAAGTCCAATTGCAGATCTACTTAAATCTCAAGTCTATTTGATAGCTAAATATTTGAAAATAAATGAATCTATTCAAAGTGCTATACCAACTGATGGATTATGGGATGATGGAAGGTCCGATGTAGATCAATTAGGGATAAACTATAATCAAATAGAATGGGCTATGAATAAAATAGAAAAAAATGAAGATATAAGTGAATTAACAGCTGACAAAAAAAGGATTATAGAAATTTATTTGAAGTATAACCAAAAAAACCAGCATAAGATGAAACCAATCCCTATATGCAAAATACCAAAAAAATGTTTTACAAAAAATTAAAGAACACGATTTAATCTTTCTGATAGAACTTTTTTCAACTGATTATAACTTAAAATTTCTTCTAACAAGAATTCATTGTCATCAGATTCTTTAACTTTTAACTGGAGCTCCTGAATTTTTTGATCAATTAAATATCTTCTGAGATTAAGAATAGTTTCATCAACATAACGGGAAATTTGAGTGACTTTATTTTTAACAAAAATGTTTTTTTTCTCCCAATTATGAAGGTTATATCTTTCGTCATCAATAAGAATATCAGTTATAACTTTATTTAAATTTATATCATTTTCTTTCATCAATTCTTCAATTCCATAATCATTAGTTTTTTTAATTTGATAAGACTCTAAAAGTTTATTAAAAATCTTTTTAAATGTAGTGTTGGTTAATTCAACTTCATCCTGCTGTAAATCAAGAAAGATCTTTTCATAAACTTTTAATGTAATCTTTTTAATATCCTCTATAAGCTCCCCTTTATCTGATGAGCTAAGAATTATCTCATCAAAATTAGCGTCGTAATTTCCNTAATGAATTAAAATTGAAATAATTTGTTTTTCTAACTGATANGCTTTATCAATTTTTTCGCNAGGATACNAAACCCTTTTCTCTAAAGAAAAAGATTCAANAGNTCGTTTTNTTCTGGTTTTATCTTGTTTTTGTTTTAATTGTTCTAAACTTGAAAAAAGTGTTTCCTCAGAAACATTCATTATTTGCGAACAACTCTGAATNTAGATTTCTTGTTTAACTAAATCTGGAATTTTAGAAATACTTTGAATAATTTCCTTTGTTGTTTCTGCTTTTTTAATTGGATCTGAAGCATTATTTTCTGAGAGTAATGAGGCTTTAAATTGAATAAAGTCCTTTGTTTGTGTCTGTAAAAAATNNATTATTTCATCTTGNGTNTGGGCTCTCGCATAGCTATCAGGATCNTCCCCCTTAGGAAAAACACAAATTCTNACATTCATTTCCTGTTCTAAAATCAAATCAATACCTCTTAAGGAAGCTCTTANTCCAGCTTCATCTCCATCAAATAAAACAACAATGTTTGAGGTTAATCTCCCTATCATTCTTATTTGCTCAATACTTAAAGCAGTGCCAGAAGAAGAAACAACATTTTTAATATTTGCTTGATGGAATTGAATTACGTCTGTATAGCCTTCAACTAAGTAACATAAATCATTTTTAGCTATTGCTTGTTTTGATTCATATATTCCATATAANATTTTACTTTTTTGATAAATCTCACTTTCAATAGAGTTAAGATACTTTGGTTTTTTTGATTTTTCAGACATCAATCTAGCTCCAAAACCTTGAATTCTTCCTGAAATACTTTTAATTGGAAAAATTACACGNCCNCGAAAACGGTCAATTCCTTNGTTTTTATTATAAATAACTAGTCCTGTTTTATCTAAAAAATCCTTATTGTATCCATTTTTAATAGCATGTAAAGCAAAAGAATCAGCTTTATCAGATGAATACCCTAGGTTAAAATTCTTTATGGATTCATCATTAATATCTCTTTCAGAAAAATATGTTTTTGCTATATTTTTACCTTCAGTTGANTTCCAAAGTGTTTCCTGAAAAAAATTACTCGCAAAATCAACAACCAGAAACATACTTTCTCTTTGATTTTCTAATTTTATAGATTCATCAGTTTGAATAGTTTCTTCGATTTCAATATTATATTTTTTTGCTAAATATTTAATTGCTTCTGGATATGTAAAATGTTCATGTTCCATTAAAAAAGCAACAACATTACCACCTTTTCCACTACTGAAATCNTTCCATATTTGCTTCACAGGAGAAACCATAAAACTCGGAGTGCGTTCTTGCGAAAAAGGACTTAAAGCTTTGAAATTGGTCCCAGATTTTTTTAAAGAAATGAAATCACCTATAACCTCTTCTACTCTGGATGTNTCATAAACCTTATCAATAGTAGTTTTAGATATCATAAGTTAATTTTCAAAAAAAATAATTGATAAACAATAAAATTTACAGAAAGATACTAATGAAAAATTTAATTACACATCTCGACTNGTAACAAAATTTGCCAATAAAATTAGGGAATCCTTAAATGGGCTAGTTGAAAAATCATCTAATATTTTGATTGCATTATCCTTATACATTTCCATTTTTTTTGATGCATAATCAACTCCTCCTACTTCTTTAATTATTGAAATTGCCTTTAAAACTCTATCCTTATCCTTATTGTNATTTTTAATTGTATTAATCATCCACTTTTTATCTTTTGAACTTAAAACGCTTAAGCTATATATAAATGGGAGTGTTACTTTTTGCTCTCTCATATCTATCCCTAAAGGTTTGCCAATTTTCTCTTTCCCATAATCAAATAAATCATCCTTAATTTGAAATGCAATTCCAAGTAATTTACCAAATTCATACATTTTAGAAATCACCTTTTCATTTGCTGAAACAGAAGTAGCTCCAATAGCGCAACATGCAGCTAATAAAACTGCTGTTTTTTTTTCAATTATTTTATAATACATCTCTTCAGACAAATCCATGTNTCTTGACTTTTCAATTTGCAGAAGCTCTCCCTCACTCATTTCTCTTACAACATCTGAAACAATTTTAAGTAGATCATAATCTTTATTTTCAACAGAAATTATAAGCCCTTTAGATAAAAGATAATCCCCAACTAAAACAGCTATCTTATTTTTCCATAATGCATTTATAGAAAAAAATCCTCTTCTTTGATTACTGTCATCAATTATGTCGTCATGAACTAATGTTGCTGTATGTATAAGTTCAAGAATTGAAGCTCCCCTATATGACTTTTCTCCAAGTTTATTTGAATAAATCATTTTTGCTACAAGAAAAACAAGCATGGGNCTTATTTGCTTACCTTTTCTCTTAACAATAAAGTAAGTTATGCGATTTAAAAGAGGTACTTTTGAAGACATCATTTGAGCAAACTTTTTTTCAAAAAGCTCCATCTCCTGATAAATTGGATCCTTAATTTTTTCAACTATCTTCATTGNTTTAAATATAAACAAATCATAATCAATAATTACTCCTNAAGTTAACTCATTTATTTGCTAATTGACCACAGGCAGCATCAATATCCTGTCCTCTTGATCTTCTAAAAGTAGATTTAATTCCATGTTTTGATAATTCGTTCTGATATTTCTTAACTATTTCAAGACTTGCTCCTTTNTAATATTTGTCACCTATGGAATTGTATTGGATTAAATTGACTTTTGAAGGAACTTCTTTACAAAAATTAATTAAATCGTCTATGTCACTTTTTTTATTATTTATATTATCCCAAACAATATATTCTAGTGTTATAATTCTATTAGTTTTTAAATACCAATAGTTTAANGAATCAATTAAATCAACAATTGGAAAGTTTTTTGTAAATGGCATTATTTTTTCTCTAGTTAATTGATTTGCGGAATGTAGAGAAACGGCAAGCCCAAACTTATAATCTTCATGCGCTAATTTCATTATCATTTTAGGAATTCCTGATGTCGATATAGTTATTCTTCTGGAAGAAACTCCAAATTTTCTGTATTGAGTAATTTTTTTTATTGCAGAAATCACGTTGTTATAATTCATTAAAGGTTCGCCCATACCCATAAAAACAATATTAGATATTGGTCTATTAAAATAATTTCTGCTTTGTTTATCCATTAAAGTTACTTGATCAAAAATTTCATCCATATTTAAATTACGCAACCTTTTGATTTTAGAAGTAGCGCAAAATTGGCAATTTAAACTACATCCAACCTGAGATGAAATACAGGCCGTATTTCTGTTTTTTGCAGGAATTAANACAGATTCAACTAAAAGATCATCGTAGAGTTTAACTGAGTTTTTTATTGTCCCATCAATACTCTTTTTATAAAAGTCTATATTGACATGATTAATTTTAAAATTATCNACTAGAAGTTTTCTTGTTTGTTTAGATAAATTAGTCATTTGATTAAAATCATGGATCCCTTTTTTCCATATCCATTCATAGACTTGATCTCCNCTNAAAGATTTNAATTTATTTTCAANAAAAAAATTTCGGAGTGAATCAATTGATAAAGATCTTATNTCTTTTAATTTTTCTTTCATTAANTAAATTAANTAAAANTTCTATTGACTAATAAGCTAATTNTATTNATTAAACTTATAAAATCAACATTGCATCTCCGTANGAATAGAATCTGTATTTTTCCTTAATAGCAATATTGTATGCTTCTTTTATAAAATCAACTCCTGCAAAAGCTGAAACCATCATAAGTAAGGTAGATTTAGGCATATGAAAATTTGTTATCATACAATTAGCAATTGAAAATTCATGTGGGGGGAATATAAATTTGTGAGTCCATCCATTAAATGAATTAAGGCTGCCTTTTGAAGAAACAGAACTTTCAAGAGCCCTCATGGCAGTAGTGCCAACAGCGCAAATTCTTTTGCCCTTTTTCTTCATAGAATTATTAATCATGTTTGCAGTTTCTTGATCAATAATTAACTCCTCTGAATCCATTTTATGTTTGGACAAGTCTTCTACTTCTACAGGATTAAAAGTTCCTAAACCAACATGCAACGTTAATTCGGGAAGATGAACACCTTTGATTTGAAGTCTTTTTATAAGATGTTTAGAAAAATGCAACCCAGCGGTTGGGGCAGCAACTGACCCCTCATGCTTAGCATAGATTGTTTGATACCATTCGGCATCTTCTTCAGAAACCTCTCTCTTAATATATTTAGGTAAAGGAGTTTGACCCAATTCTTTTAGCTTATTCCTAAACTCAATGTAAGAACCATCAAAAAGAAACCTTAGCGTTCTACCCCTTGAAGTTGTATTGTCAATTACCTCAGCTACAAGATTTTCATTTTCTCCAAAGTAGAGCTTATTACCNATTCTAATTTTTCTGGCAGGGTCAACTAGAACATCCCAAAGGCGTTGCTCAGCATTTAGCTCTCTCAATAAAAAGACTTCTATTCGAGCTCCTGTCTTTTCTTTATTTCCATATAGTCTAGCAGGAAAAACTTTAGTGTTGTTAATGACTAAATTGTCTCCTTCATCAAAATAATTTATAATGTCCTTAAATGTATGATGGGAAATAGATTGATTACTTCGGTCAAGAACCATTAGCCTACAATCTTCTCTNTCAATAGAAGGTTTTTCNGCTAATAAACCATCNGGNANATCATAAATGAAATCTGATAACTTCATATTAAAAAAAATATCCGCAAATATAATTCTATAAATGTGCTATGTCAAGAAAATAAGCTCAAAAATTAACATCTTTTTCAATTTTGAATCCTATTTGATGAAGATGATCCCAAAATAAAGGATATGATTTACCTACTACCATTGGGTTCTTTATGGTAATTCTTGTTTTAAGTCCTAATGGTGCAAAAGCCATTGCCATTCGATGATCGTTATAAGTATTGATAATTATATCCTTTTTTATAGAATTTTGAGAATTTACGCTAATACTATCTTCTNTAACATTTACGTCAGCACCAAGTTTTTCTAGTTCATTTTTTAAAGCGATTAAACGATCGGTTTCTTTTATTTTTAAGGTCTTTAATCCTGAAAGCTCACAATTGACACCTAAACCAAAACAAGAAACAGCTATTGTTTGTGCTATATCTGGCGAATTATTTAAATTTAATGAAATTGATTTTGGTAAAACAAAATCCTGCACTTTACTTATTATCATTTCATCTTTAATAAAAGCTGTCTCTACACCTAACTTTTTATAAATACTTACCAAAATAGAGTCACCTTGTAGACTTTTTGGTTTAAATCTTTTTAATGAAATTTTAGCCTGTTCAGATAATGAAACAATACTAAAATAGTATGAAGCTGAACTCCAATCTGATTCGACCTGTCTAATTTTATTTTCAATAGTAACTATTGGTTTAATTTCTATTTTATTTTTTGTTTGGAGAACTTTTATGCCAAAATAATTCATCAAATCTTTTGTCATTTCTATATATGGCTTAGATACTATCTGTTTTTTTAAATTTATTTCCATTCCATTTTTTAATGATGGTGCAATTAGCATTAATGCCGATATATACTGGCTACTTACATCTGCTTCTAAAAAAACTTTTCTGTCNNTTAATTNTCGACCAATAATTTTAATTGGAGGAAAACCATTTTTATTGACATAGTTGATATTTGCTCCTAAAGAATTCAATGCATCAACTAAAATTTTAATTGGTCTTTGCTGCATTCTATTTGAACCAGTTAAAATTATACTGCGACCAGGAATNGATGAAAAAAGAGCTGTTAAAAATCTCATTGCTGTCCCNGCATGATTAACATCAATTTTGTTACTTTNAGAACTNAGAGCATTAAAAAGTATTTTGGTGTCTTCTGAATCTGAAATATTCTTTATTTCTATTCCAGGAAAAAGTGTTTGTAAAATTAATAATCGATTTGATTCACTTTTTGANCCATATATCCTTAGTGTTCCAAAAGAATTTTTTGTGCTATTTTTAAGAGAAAAAAACATGAATTATTTTTTGTTTAATTTTGGGTTTTTCAGATGCCTTTCTTTATCGCGTTTACTCTTAAGCATAATTTTTTTATCAAATGATTCCTGTAAATTGATACCTGTTTGATTTGCTATACATAAAACAACAAAAAGAACATCAGAAAGTTCTTCTCCTAAGTCCTTATTTGCATCAACTTTTTTCTCACTCTGTTCACCATATCGTCTTGATATTATTCTCGCAACCTCTCCAACCTCTTCAGTTAATTGAGCCATATTAGTTAAAATATCAAAATATCTAACTCCATAATCTTTTATCCATGAATCAACTTTATGTTGTAAAACCTCTAGTTCCATTAGTTTAATTTTTTAGAATTTTTTCGAAATTAATTTATTTAAATTTAAGATATCCTTAATTAAAATCTTTTTTAAAGATCACTAAACAAAATTAAGAATCTCATCAATATTATCTATAATAATACAGTGTTCATGCATGGGATCATTGTTTGAATTAAAATGAATAGCTTGCATCCCTTGCTGCATCGATCCTAATATATCCACCTCTAAATTATCCCCAATCATAATGGCAGAACCGGCTCTAGCATCAGCGACTTTTAATGCTTTTTTAAAAATTAAGGGATGTGGTTTTTTATAACCGAAATCCTCAGACGTAAATACATTTTTAAAAAAATTAAGTATGCCTGAGCTTTCAAGTTTATTATACTGAATATTTTTAAACCCATTTGTGATTATATGCAGATTATACTTACAAGATAACTCATTTAAAACATTAATTGTCCCTGGGAAAAGATGTGGATATGACGATAAATACTTGATATAAAGTTCGGAAATATCATTAATGATTTTTGTTTCAACAATTTTATTTAATGAATCGAAAGTCTTTTTTAATCTTTCGTATCTTAACTCTTCTTGTGAAATAACATTTTCCCGATATTTTTTCCACATGTATAAATTTATCGGTCTATAGTTTTTTATAAAGTCTGCTAATGGAATTTGGATTTTTAATTCAGAAAATATTTTTTTAAAAGTTAATTTAGAATTTCTTTCAAAATCCCATAAAGTATGATCTAAATCAAAAAAAAGATCAGTTGTAATAGTCTTATTAATCATTTTAATAGCTGAAAGGTTAATTCAAAATGTCCCAAATCATATCTTTCAATTCTTCCAATCCCGAATTATTTATACTAGAGATTATAGAAAAAGGCGTTTTTTTAAAATTTTTTTTTGTTTCTCTAAGAAATTCATCAAATAACTCTTTATCAAGAAGATCTGACTTAGAAAATACTATCAAGTATTTTTTATCTAATAGTTCTGGATTGTATTGATTCATCTCTTTCCGAAGTGTCAGAAAAGTTTTTTTACAATTTGTACTATCAACTGGTATTAAAAACAATAAAACAGAATTCCTCTCAATATGTCTTAAAAAATAGTGCCCTAATCCTTTTCCTTTCGAGGCTCCCTCAATTATTCCAGGAATATCTGCTATAACAAATGAATGAAACTTACGGTAAGGAACTATTCCTAAATTAGGCTTTAGAGTGGTAAATGGATAATCAGCAATTTTGGGTTTTGATTTAGTTATTGAGGCCAATAAAGTAGATTTTCCAGAGTTTGGAAAACCTACTATTCCGACATCTGCTAAAATTTTAAGTTCTAAAGTAACTTTGATTTTTTTTCCCATTAGACCTTTTTGAGAATATCTTGGCGCTTGATTTGTCGGAGACTTAAAGTTCCAATTACCTTGACCTCCCTTTCCACCTTTTAAAAGTAATTTCTTCTCTTGATCTTTTAAGACCTCTAATAAAAATTGTCCGGTTTTGGCCTCTTTTACAATAGTTCCAACAGGAACGTTAATAATAATATCCCTTCCGTTGGAACCAGTACTTCTAGCTTTACCTCCCTTGTTACCATCACCAGCTATGAAATGTTTTTTATACTTAAAATTATAAAGAGTCCAAAGGTTTTCGTCTGCACATATAAATATATTGCCTCCATTACCCCCGTCTCCTCCGTCTGGCCCTCCTTTAGCAACAAACTTTTCTCTTCTAAAGTGAGAAGATCCCTCGCCTCCATTTCCAGATTTAACTTCTAGATTTATATAATCAACAAAATTTCCTTCAGTCATTACAATAAAAAACTGTCAATTAATCTAGTTAAACGAGAATTAATTTCTTCAATGGTTCCAACTCCACTTATACCATAAAATTTATTTTGTTTTTTATAATAATCTTGAAGAATAGATGTCTTCATGTTATATTCTCTAAAACGATTCCTGATTTTGGATTCATTCATGTCATCTGTTCTTCCACTTATCTTACCTCTATCAATTAGCCTTTTAATTAAAATTTCTTCATCAACCTCCAAAGAGATCATAGCTGAAATAGAAACACTTTTCTCACCAAGAAATTCATCAAGAACTTTAGCTTGAGAAATGGTTCTTGGGAAACCATCAAAAATAAATCCTTCTGATTTGAAATTTGACTCTACACATTCTTTTAGCATTTCAATTGTCACTTCATCTGGAACTAAATCACCATTATCCATATAAGTTTTGGCTAAATTCCCAAGAGATGTTTTGTTGCTAATATTGAATCGAAATAGATCTCCTGTAGAAATATGGTATAAATTATACTTTATCTTCAAAAAATCAGCTTGGGTACCCTTCCCCGCTCCTGGTTTTCCAAACAAAACAATGTTGGTCATGTTTTTTTTTACAAAGATACCTAAATTGTAAAGGTTTTTATGAACGAAGAAAAGATATGCTTATTTTTGCTAAAATTATTTGATGAGCTTTTTTTCAAATTCAAAATCTTTAGGCATTTTAGGTGGTGGACAACTAGGTAAAATGCTATTATACGTAACTAGGAAATGGGATGTTAAAACATATGTGTTGGATCCAAGTGAAGATTGTCCTGCAAAATTAGCTTGCAATTTCTTTTTCAAAGGTGACCTCACCGATTTTGACACTGTATATAAATTTGGAAAACAAGTTGAAATTTTAACTATAGAAATTGAAAATGTAAATGTAGAAGCCCTAAAAAAACTAGAGAAAGAAGGAATTAAGGTTTTTCCTCAGTCAAATGTTATAAGAATAATTAAAAATAAATGTATTCAAAAAGAGTTTTTCAAAAAAAATAAAATTCCCACTTCTAATTTTACTACATATAAAAATATAGATCAAATTAAAAAAGATCTTCTCAATAAAAAAATAACAATCCCTTTTATATGGAAGAGTGCTGAATCCGGCTATGATGGATATGGAGTAAAAGCCATTTATTCTGAAAATGATATTGAATTATTAAAAGAACAAGAATCATTAGTTGAGGAGTTTATTGAAATTGAAAAAGAGCTAGCTGTAATTGTTTCAAGATCTGAAAATGGTCAAATTGATTCATTCCCAGTTTTAGAAATGAAGTTCAATGATGATATAAATCAAGTTGAATATGTTTTGTGTCCAGCCAGAATTGACAAAAAAATATCCCAAGAAGCAAAGAATATAAGTTATAAAGTTTCTGAATGCCTTAATCACGTTGGATTAATAGTTGTTGAATTGTTTTTAACCACTAATGGAGATA
>NZZH01000067.1 GCA_002702405.1 Flavobacteriaceae bacterium
TAACATCCCCTACATCCGTTGATCCTCCTTGAGCCGGTTTTGTTTCTCTTAATTTTTGAACACTCCCATCAATGCCTTTCTCTGGTTTACCCGTTTCTTTTAGAATTGTATTTGCATATTCTACTTCTTCTTTTGAATAAGTTATAGGGCCAAGTTTATTTATGTTTTTTTGCATTGCACCCTGTCCTGTTCTATTGACTTGAATCTCATATATACCAGAAATAAGTTCCATTTCATAATCTACATCTGCCATCAATGCAGCTCCCTCAGCAATTTTCTTTGCTCTATCATATAAAACGTCAACTCTAGATCGATCATTTTCCCTAAGACGAGTCCAAATTTGAGCATAATCAGGAACAACATTTACAACATCTCCAGCCTTTTCTACGTGATAATGAATCCTAGCGGTTGGATTAATGTGTTCCCTGTAATAATTAAGTCCTGTTGTATAAAGTTCTAGGGCATCGACAGCGCTCTTCCCATTCCAAGGATCAGAAGAAGCGTGTGATGCGCTACCATAAAATTTTAATCTAAAATCTACCAGTGCCTTGCTGCTTTGAGTTTCAGAAACAATTTCGTCTCCTGGGTGCCAATCCATACAAACGTCTAAATCGTCGAATAACCCCTCTCTTGCCATCCATACCTTAGCAAATATTGTTTCCTCCGCAGGAGTACCAAAGAAAACTACTGTCCCCTTTAAATCACCTTTTTGTATTTGCTCTTTTATAGCAACTGCTGCTGCTAGACTGGCTGTTCCAAACAAATTGTGCCCACAGCCATGACCAGCACCTCCAGGAATTCTTGCTTCACGCGTAGGTTGCCGCTTTTGAGAAATCCCAGCATTGGCGTCAAATTCACCCAATATCCCGATTATTGGTCTCCCTGATCCATATGAGGCGGTAAAAGCCGTTTCAATATCAGCTACACCAGTCTTTACATCAAATCCATTTTTTCTGGCATAGTCAATTAAATATGCTGATGATTTAAATTCCTGTAAAGAGGTCTCGGCTGCTTCCCAAATAAGA
The DNA here is from genome assembly GCA_002702405.1 of Flavobacteriaceae bacterium. The sequence continues at coordinate 1,026 of NZZH01000067.1, forward strand.
TCACTTGTTTTTATCATATCGCTTTTTTGATTCTCTACCGATGCAATAATTGACTTTTTTATTTCTTTAATATTTTGTGAAATAGAAAGCTGAGTAAAAATAATTAGGAACAAAAAAGAGTATATTTTCAATAAGTTTATATTTCTCATTTTTAATATTTAAGTCTTCTCATGATATAATAAATATACATCTTAATTTTCGGTAAAAAAATTTTAAAAATTGTTAATAAAAAAATTGCGCTATTAATTTATTATTATGGTTGCTAAAAAAGTTTTTTCGTTATATTTGATATACCTTTTCTTAATATTGATTTGGTTTATGGTTAATTAAAGCCCGCGTTCCTTTTGAGCGTGGGTTTTTCATTCTCGTCTTATGAATAAGATTTGTTTTATACTCACCACTGCTTTATTTTCTCAAATTCTTTTTTCACAAGACTTAATTACTGATAGACCAGATCAAACAGAAAGTGCTGTAGTTGTTGGAGAAAAAAAAATTCAAATAGAGAGCGGTATTTTAAATCAAGAAAATAGTGGTGGTGAAAAAAATTTATCAATTCCGACAAATCTTCTCAGGTATGGAATATCTGAAAAAATTGAGCTTAGATTAAATCTAGAACACTCAGATAAAAAAAATTATGGTATAGAGAGTATAGAGATAGGTAGTAAAATTAATCTCAACAAAAATCAAAATTCGTTAACTAAAATTGCTCTTTTATCACACCTGCTGTTACCAAAAAAAAAAGAAAATCTTGGCATAATGAATTTGATCTCCATCTCTCATGATCAAATCAAAAATTTATCTATTGGATACAATCTTGGTTACACGCATTTTATGAATCAATCTGGATTTTTAAAATACAGTATTGCGTTTGGTACAGGTCTTTCTGAAAAAATTGGATTTTTTATTGAGACTTATGGAGAAATTGAAAAAACAGAAATACCAATATCAAATTTTGATTCTGGTTTTACTTATCTTGTTAAAGATAATTTACAAATTGATGTCTCCTTTGGGCTTGGAATTAATAACCAAATGAATTTCCAATCTATAGGTGTCAGTTGGAAATCAAAAAAAAATGATGCCCGAATAAAAAAATCAAAGATTTGAAATTTTGATTTATAATGGATCTAAAGATTAAAGATAAAGTTGCTTTTATAACTGGGTCATCATCTGGAATCGGATATGCGACAGCAAAAGTTTTACTTAATGAAGGGGTTAAGGTATACATTAATGGTAAGGACAAGAAAAAATTATCTGATTCAACTGAAAAACTAAAAAAATCGTTTCCAAAATCTCAGGTTTTTGCTGTCCATGGTGACTTTTTAGAAGAGAATCAAGTAGATGAAATAATAAAAAAATTGCCAGATATAGATATCCTAATAAATAATGTTGGAATCTATAAATCCCAATCATTTTTTAAAACAAAAATTAATGACTGGATGGATCCTTTCCAAGTAAATTTCATGAGCGGTGTAAGACTTTCAAAGCATATTCTTCCATCAATGTTGTCAAAAAACTGGGGACGCATAATTTTTATTTCTAGTGAATGTGCTTATTTAGTTCCTGATGACATGATCCCCTATAGCGTTACCAAAGCTTCAATGCACGCGCTATCAAAAGGATTAGCTAATCTTACAAAGGGAAGTGATGTAACTGTGAACACAATAGTTCCTGGATCTACATTAAGTGAAGGGGCCGAAGATTTTTTAACTTCCCTGTCTGAAAAGGATAATATACCTGTTGAAGAAGTGAAAAAAAGATTTTTTGAGAATGTAAGGACCTCTTCTTTAATTAGAAGATTTGCAAACATGAATGAGGTAGCCAATACAATTGCTTATTTATCTAGTCCACTCTCAAGTGCAACGAATGGATCTGTTATAAAAGTAGACGGAGGAAGTACTAGTGGACTTAGTTAAAAAATATTCATAATTTAATACCGTGTTAAGAAAAGAATTTATAAAAAATTTATCATTAGGAGCACTCGCTTTTCCTTTCGCCAAAAATTCACTTATTCATTCTAATAGTTTAGCTAAAGATTTGTTTAAAATTTCACTTGCACAATTTTCACTTTTTAGATTAATACAATCTGGTAAAATGAAGCCATATGATTTTGCAAAAATCTCATCAGAATTAGGTTTTAAGGGACTTGAATATATGAGCGCCCTATATAAGGGAGGATTTATGAGTGATTCAAAATTTTCTCTTACTGATGCTATCAAATTTGCTAATAAAAGTAATTCCCTTGCTAAAGAATATAATCAAGAGAATGTTCTTATTATGGTCGATGTTGAGGGAAATCTTTCTGCTGAAAATTCCTCTGAAAGAGCCACTGCAATTGAAAATCATTACAAATGGATTGATTGTGCCAATAGGATGGAATGTCATTCAATCCGGGTTAATTTATACGGATCCAATGATCCTGAAACTTGGGAAAAATCATCGAAGGAAAGTCTTAATGCTCTTTGTGAATATGCTAAAGATTTTAATGTCGATATAATTGTAGAAAATCATAATGGTCTTTCTTCAAATCCAAAATTACTTGTTGAAGTAATTAAATCTCTGGATTTTAAAAACTGTGGTACCCTTCCAGATTTTGGAAACTGGTGTATCGCCCAGAATGAAGAAAAAAGAAATGAATTGTACGCTCTTTACCAAAGAGGAAAACCACCAACTGATGATGAGATAAAATCAATTGGAGACATATGCATAGAAAAACATGACCCCTATGAAGGAATGAAAATAATTCTCCCATATGCAAAAGGTGTCAGTGCAAAATCTCAATTTTTTGATCTGCAAGGAAATGAATCTTCAATAGACTATAATAGAATGTTATCCTTGGTAATAGAATCAGGATACAAAGGTTATATAGGTGTGGAATATGGCGGGTTTTTAATGACTCCAATTGATGGAACCATTGCTACAAAGAATCTTCTCAACAAGACTCTAAAAAAATTAGTTTGAATTAAACAATAATGAATTTAACATCCATAACTTTATTAACTAATTATTATTAAAATATGATTTCAAGATTAAACTCATTGCAAAATATTTTTTGTTTGCTTTTATTATCATTAATTATTTTTTCTTGCGGTTCAGAGCCAAAAGAACTTACACCGCTAGAAAAGTATGTCAAAACACCTACTGAAGATTTTTCATATGAAATTAAAGATTCATTGTCAGGAGATAAATGGAAAGCATATCACGTTAAAATGTATTCAGGTAAGTGGCTTGATGAGTCACAAGTTGATCAACCATTATGGTGGCACTGGGTTGATATAATTATTCCAGAAGAATTAGAGCATGAAACTGCAATGTTGTTTGTAGGAGGAGGTACCAATAAAGATGAGAAGTTTTTATTGGACAGCACTGCTGTAGGTTTTGCACTTAAAACTAACTCTGTAATTGCAAATGTAAGCAATGTCCCATTTCAGCCTCTTAATTATCTTGATGTTGAACAAAAAGAATTTTATGAAGATGACTTAATCGCCTACGGATGGGATAAATTCTTAAAATCTGGTGCAGAAGATTCCTCTTTATTTTGGCTTGCTCGATTCCCCATGACTAGAGCTGTAGTTAGAGCAATGGATGTTATACAAGAAATAAATAACTCAGAAAAATCCAATATCAATTCTTTTTTTGTTGCTGGTGCATCAAAAAGAGGATGGACAACATGGACTACTGCTGCAGTAGATCAAAGAGTCGTCGGTATTTCACCAATTGTAATTGATATGCTTAATGTTGTCCCGAATTTTGATCATCACTATCAATGTTATGGTGAATTTAGTCCCGCGGTTCAAGATTATGTGAATTATAAAATTGTAGATTGGATGGATTCACAAGAATATGATAAACTTATTGCTCAAGTTGAACCATATAACTTTATAGAAAAGTTTACAATGCCAAAATTCATAATTAATGCAGCTTCTGATGAATTTTTTGTAACTGATTCTTGGCAATTTTATTGGGATGATTTGCCGGGAGAAAAGCACTTAAGATATGTCCCAAATGCAGGACATAGTCTTGAAGGAACATACCAACTAGAAAATTTAGCTTCTTTTTATTACCGCTTCCTCAATGATTTAGATCAACCTAATTGGACCTGGGAAATTAATAACGATACTATTTTTGTAAATGTCAATCAAGGTGAGGATTATAAAATAGCAAAGTGGGAAGTAAATAACCCAAAAGAAAGAGATTTTAGAATATACAAAATAGGTAAAACATGGCAGAAAACAGATATAGAAACTAATGACAAGGGGCTTTATGCTATTCCAGTAAAATCAAATGAAGGATATACTGCTGCTCTTGTTGAAGTTGTATTTGATCCCAATGGTGATAACCCTCTAATCCTATCAACTGGAACATTGGTCACTCCAAAAGAATATCCATTTGAAAAGTATGCCCCTGAAAAAAGTTTAGGGACAAAAAAGAATTAGATTTTTTTATTATTTAATTGCTCTGCAGCAAAATTTGCTGCTCTAGCTGTAATTGCCATGAATGTGAGTGATGGATTTTTAGTTCCGGAGGTTGTCATGCATGCTCCATCAGCAACAAAAACATTTTGACATAAATGCATTTGGTTCCATTTATTTAAAATAGATTTATCCGGGTCATCCCCCATTCTAGCTCCTCCAACTTCATGAATGTCTAACCCAGGGGCTTGTTTTGTGTCATATGGATTTATGTCTTTACATCCTGCACTCTGAAGCATTTTTTTCCCCTCGTTTAAAAAGTCTTTTATCATTAACTCATCATTTTTGGTGTAATCAACTGATATTTCAATTATTGGTATTCCATAATCATCCTTTTCTTTCCCCAGTTTTACATGATTAGAATAAATTGGAATATTCTCTCCCTGCATCATCATGTAAATAGACCAAGGGCCCGGTTTAGAAACATTGTCGATAAACTCATTGCCATATTGAGAGCTTTTCCATTGATTAGTTTCTCTCCACCAATTATCTCTAGAGGCAGTATAAAAAACCATATATCCTCCCTTGAAATCCATGTCTTGAGAATTCCTGTTTCTAAATGTTGGCATCATTATAGAAGCTGGTCTTCTTCCAGAATAATATGAATTTTCAAATCCATCAAACTTTGCATTCACTTTTCCTCTATAATTGTGAAAGCTTATGTAACGCCCCAGTAACCCGTTATCATTACCTAAGCCATTGGGAAAACGTTTAGAAGTGGAATTAAGAAGAACTAAATTGGTATTGATTGTTGCCGCATTCACAAATATGCACTTTGCCGAAATTGTTTGCACCTTTTTAGAAAGCCTATTGATTATTTGAACTCCTTTTGCTTTTCCAAGCTTTTCATCATAAATTACTTTTTCAACTATGCTGTCAGTTAATAAAGTTAAATTACCTGTTTTTTCAGCCCATGGAAGCGTAGAAGAAGTTGAGCTAAAATAGCCTCCTAGTGGGCATCCTCTTTCGCATAAAGTTCTAGCCTGACATTGGGTTCTTCCCTGCTTTATAAATTGATCTTTCATTTCAGTAAGATGAGCAGTACGGCTTATAACTGGAGTTCGGCCTTTAAAATTTTCCTTTATCCTTTTTTGTATATATTTTTCAACAGCATTCATTTCCCATGGTTTTAAAAATTCCCCGTCAGGGGCTTCTTCTAAACCATCTTTATTGCCGGCTACGCCAATAAAGGATTCCACTCGGCTATACCAATTGGAAAGGNCATCATACCCTATGGGCCATGGAATTGNATATTTATCTCTNGANGANGATATAAATTCGTTCTTACTCCATCTTTGAACCTGTCTTGCCCACATTAAACTTTTCCCCCCAACTTGATAGCCTCTTATCCAATCAAATGGTTTAACTTGTTTGTATGGATGTTCATTGTCTTTAACAAAAAAATGTTCNGTAGCTTCATTAAAAGCATAACATCTTGATACTACAGGATTTTTATTGGTAGTCTCCTTTGGNAAATATCCCTTATANTCAAAATCCCANGGGTTTTTCCATGCNGTTGGATAATCTTTTATATGTTTTACNTCTTTCCCTCTTTCTATAACAAGAGTTTTNAATCCTTTTTCACAAAATTCTTTAGCAGCCCAACCCCCTGACATTCCAGAACCAATAACAATNACATCAAAATCTGTGTNCATATTTAATTATTAAGTTGCCCATGATTTATCCTNGGNNTCAAGNGGTATCTCTCCAACATATTTNCCAGGNATTGGATCAAATCGTAAAACTTTTTTTGCTCCATATTCAGATCTAAAAAAGGCAAAAAGAATTAGTCTTCTTATGNCATATATNNATTGATAGGAATTTTCAAAAATTGGATTTTGAGNACTNGAAAAAATATCATCTAAAACTAATNTCATTTTACTATTCTCCAATTTTTGAAACGGAAAGGAAAATTTATTTTCACAATATTTTTGCAGATGATGGGATCCTTCTATAAAACTTTTCTTTTCCTNANTNGATAAACAATTTTCAATATAGCANTGTAAAAAAGCTCCAAGGTTATTTNCCTTTCTAAATTCAATGTAATGATCTCCCAAGAATNTTTCTCCCNAGACTTTCAAAAAGGATNCCGAAATCTCCCCCNTCAATTTTCTTNTCAGACTTTAAAGCCTTTANNAAAATGTTTTCNGGTAANANNCCAATTGAAAAAGNGGCNTTTGCAATTATNCCTANTGAGCTTCTCCTATCCATNAGATNAAATATCTATTTGCTAAAGATANAAATCTTTGAATNATCNAAATTGNNAAAANTTTNNTTTNNCTTATTTAAATNNATTTTAGATAANAGAAAAAAANATNGATTTTTCTTTGCTNANGAAAAATTTNTANATACTTTGCGANTGTTAACNAANTGTTAATTNAATTAAAATCTTAACTATATGAAAAAGAANCAANTATTAACCTTTATATCTACNCTACTAACTTTTTTTGTAAGNGCAGGTATNTATGCTCAAACAGTCAATGGTACNGTTANGAGTGAAGANGGTCCCNTNCCNGGNGCAACCGTTCANGTAAAGGACACTGANAGGGGAACNAGNACTGATTTTGATGGNAATTACTCTATAGAAGCATCTTCNGGTGATGTTCTGGTAATTTCTTTTGTNGGATTTNCTACTCAAGAAATACCNGTNGGNGACCAAGACCAAATAAATGNTACTCTNNTAGCTGACAGTGAACTAGAGGAAATTATTGTAACTGGNTANCGCTCTCAAGCTAGAGGAAGNGTNACNGGCTCTGTAGCAACNGTTAATGTTGCTGATGCAGTAAAAGTNCCNGTTTCAAATGCTGCNGAAGCNCTNCAGGGNAGNGTNGCTGGNNTTACTGTTATCAACAGNGGTCAACCNGGTGCNGCTCCANTNGTNCGTATAAGAGGGTANANTACNCCAAANAATAATGANCCTTTATATGTNATTGATGGNGTACANACNACTGATGCNTTTGTTTTGAANAGTATAAATCCAAATGATATTGAAANTATAAGTGTTCTTAAAGATGGAGCAGCTTCGATATATGGAGCTAGAGCATCTAATGGTGTAATACTTATAACTACTAAAANCGGAAAAGGTGTTGAAGGAACNAAANTTANTGTTGATNTATCTTATGGTNNTCAAANNGCAACTAACCTTCCNACTTTATTAACTGCTNNACAACACGGCGAAATGTTATGGCAAAGTTATGCNAATGATGGCGTANCTCCNGACCANGTNCAGTATGGAAATGGNGCATCTCCTGTAATTCCATCAACTATTCAAGGAATAACAAATGGTAAAACTTTAAATGTCCCNGCCGGAGGAACAGATTGGTTTGATGCAATTTTTGATCCTGCGCCAGTTTCAGATATTAATGTCTCTGTCGCAAGTGGATCTGAGAGTTCAAATTTCTTNTTTTCAATTAATCATTTNAAGAGAGANGGTATTATGATAGAGTCTTCATATGAGAGAATTGGAGTAAGACTTAACTCTGACTTTNANNTTANTGACAATATAAGGNTAGGTCAAACNATGAATGTTACTACTGATGTTGAAAACAACCCNGGATCACGTACTCAAGAAGCATTNAGAATGTCTCCATTAATTCCTTTAAGAGCTACTGATGGTNCNTTTGGTGGNATTTATGTTACATCTAATAACTTAGGTAANGTAACAAGTCCATATGCNACTCTTAAAAGATCAAGTGATGACTATGCTAAATCAGTTAGAGCTATTGCAGGCGTNTATNCTCAAATAGATCTTACTGANGATATATANGTTAAAACTTCAATTAATGGACAGTTTAGAACATTTATGAATAGACAGTTTGATGATTATACTCCAGANGCTGAAACTAATTCAGGTGGNGCTCTNCGTGAGCAANCATTTAATCANTATGAATGGAACTGGACTACATTAATTAACTGGGAGAAAACAATAGGAAATCATNCNATTGATGCTTTTGCTGGATATGANGCTGTAAAAAATTATTTTAAAGGACATCAAATGTCTAGAACTAANTTCTTATTTGACACTCCTGAATTCGTTCTTTTATCTACAGGNACNGGTACTCCTAANGTNGATTATGCAAGTGAAANCTGGAATACTTTAGCTGGTTATTTCTTTAATGCTAGTTATTCTTACAAACGTAAATANTTATTTACGGGAAGTATTCGTAGTGATAAAACTTCAAGATTCTCAAAAGATCAACAAGATGACTTATTCCCTTCAGCAAGTNTTGNATGGGTAATAGATAAAGAAANTTTCTTTAATAANANCTTNTTTAATTCNNTGAAATTAAGAGTTTCTTATGGTGAGATAGGTAATCAAAGTTTACCTGCTTCTAATCCTGATGTTAATATTTCTGCNTTGTCNGANNACACAGCCTTTTATTCATTTACTGGAGNTAGAGGAAATGTTAGTACAGGAGCAGCACTTNCNAGTGTNGGAAATCCTAATTTAACATGGGAGACATCTGTAACTCAAAATNTAGGTNTAGATTTCTCTATGTTNAACTCTAAATTATCAGGTAGTNTNGAANNCTTTAAAAACACAACNAAAGANTTNATNGTAAGAGATAATTCTGTTATTAGTACAACTGCNATTGATGCNGGTGCTCCTTTTGTNAATTTAGGTGAAGTACAAAATACTGGAGTNGATNTTGCATTAANTTATTCNAATGAGACTAATTCTGGATTAANATATAATTTTAATNTGAACATTTCTTCATATAAAAANGAGGTGNTNGCGTTAGTTAACGATACNCCNGCTTTNGGAGATAACTTTAGNGAAGGNAGTGTTACAAGAACAGCAGTTGGAGAACCAATTTCTCACTTNTATGGNAAACCTCATGATGGACTAACCTCAANTGGACGTCTTAACTTTATTGATTCAAATGGTGATGGANNAGTAAATGATTCNGATAGAACTATAATCGGTAATCCTCATCCGGATTATACTTTTGGANTAAACATGAATTTNGCATATGAAAATTGGGATCTGTCTCTATTTTTAAANGGATCTCANGGNAATGANATCTATAACTGGGTTAAGATATATAGTGAATTCCCAACATTTGTTCATGGGAATAGAGTTGANAANGTTCTTAATGCATGGACTCCATCAAACACAAACACAAGTGTACCAGCTTTATCAACAGGTGTGCAAAATGGAGAAACAGCTCCTAACTCATACATGGTTGAGGATGGTTCGTACACNAGATTAAAATCNGTACAATTAGGATATANTTTNCCTGCAATTGGAATGTTTGANAGNATGAGGGCNTATGTTTCTGCAACAAACTTATTTACAATAACAGATTACANNGGAATGGATCCTGAGGTTGCAAGATCAGGAGCNTTAACTTTAGGAGTTGATACAGGNACTTATCCTGCTCCTAGAATAGTTTCNGTTGGACTTAATTTAAATTTTTAAAAAATGAGAAATATATATTTAATTTTAATAGGCTTATTAGTCTTAACAGTTAATTGCTCGGAAGAGTTTACAGACGTTGATCCAATTGGATCATTAAANGATGCTCAGTTGGCAAATCCAACTGGTGTTGAANTATTATTAACAGGNGCTTANTCAGTTTTNGATGNNGNNAGAAATGGTGGNATTGGAAANNNNTGGGGCCGTAGTGCTGATAANTGGGTNGCGGATGTAGCTTCTGATGATGCCCATAAAGGGAGTACTGATGGTGATCAGCCTGACCTATATGAACTTGAATTATTTAACTGGCAAACGGGTAATGGTTATTTCATGGCTCGTTGGGAAGTTTTATTTGCNGGTGTTAATAGANCNAATGCAGTTATCAACTTAATTGCTANTAGTGAAACTCCTGCTAATTTNATTGNGGAAGAAGCNCAGGCAANGTTTTTAAGAGGNCACTANAATTTTGANTTAAAAAAGCATTNTGATAATGTTCCTAATATAACTGAAGNGAATGCTNNCGAATTAAATTATAATGTTGCAAATGCTGGTGNAACTCAGTTANCATGGGCANATATAGAAGCTGATTTTACTTTTGCAAAAGANAACCTTCCTGCTNCACGTGCAGGCGGTTATGCAGTTGGAAGACCAATTNCTTCAACTGCTCAGGCGTTCNTAGGAAANGCTCAACTATTTCAAGGNAAATGGGCTGAAGCTTCAGCNAATCTTGAANNTGTAATCNGTACAGGAATATATGATTTACATCCTAATTTNGTTGATAATTTTAGATCAGNTACTGAAAATGGTGCTGAAGCNATGTTTGCTATTCAATATTCAGCNGATGATGGACAAGTTAAACAAGGTAATGCTNCNGGAGCATTAAATTATCCTGCAGCATTTGGNTGGTGTTGTGGNTTTTATCANCCAACCCAGGACTTAGTTGATGCATATCAAACTGANAATGGTTTACCTATGNTNGATANTTTTCAAGCAAGTTCTGCTATGGATCATGATTATNNCATTNCCNCAGANNNAGCATTTACTNTNCCANCAGCTACTGTTGATCCNCGTTTAGATTTNACAGTTGGAAGAAGAGGAGTTGATTATAATGGNTATGGAATACATGCTGGAAAATCATGGATTCGNGCTAACTTTTCTGATATTTCTGGNCCATATTTNCCTAAGAAAAACATNTTCCAAGCAGATGACGCNAATAACTTTGCTCAAGGTGGTTGGGGTCAAAATCTTTCTGGTCTAAATTATCATATAATGCGATATGCAGATGTTCTTTTAATGGCTGCTGAAGCTGCTGTTGAAACAGGAANTCTTGAGAGAGGAAGAACTCTTGTTAATCTAGTTAGANACAGAGCCAAAACTATGACTCNTGTAGCTGGGACTAATCCTGATATAGAATTGTATAATGACNNTTGGGTAGACNNAGCTGTTGCTCGTAAAGCAGTTCGTTTCGAAAGAAGATTAGAATTAGCAATGGAAGGTCATCGTTANTTTGATNTAGTAAGATGGGGTAATATGACTGCTCATATGAATGCTTATATAGCTAATGAAGCTGCAACTATTACAACTTTTGGNAAAGGNCAANNGTTTCAAGATAAACATGTTCGATATCCAATTCCTTTATCTGCTATTGACCTTAGTGGCGGAGTATTAGTTCAAAATCCTGGCCANTAATTTNATAAGTTAATTTTTTTAAAAAAAGCTCCTTTTCTAAAGGNGCTTTTTTATTANACTTNNAANAATGAGAANCATTTTATTATTTAAAATATTTCCTTTATTAATTATTTTTNTANTAATTACTTGTTCTTCCAATGAGGAAGANCTATCAAATCAAATNGAAGTNNCAACAGAAACTTCCTATTTAATTGGAGAAGATCTGACNCTAATTTGGAGTGATGAATTTGATTATGAAGGATCTCCAGATATAGATAAATGGCATCACCAAACNATTGCNCCAAACAATGGAAGTTGGTGGAATGGGGAACTACAACATTATACTGACAGAATAGAAAATTCTTNTGTTAACAATGGAACNCTTAAAATNAAAGCTAAAAAAGAACAATATGAATTTGATNATTCTTCAAAATCTTATACTTCTGCTAGGCTTAACTCAAAATTTTCTTTTANATANGGAAGAATTGATGTAAGAGCTAAACTTCCAAAAGGAGCTGGAACATGGCCTGCTATATGGACACTTGGTGCAAACATTAATGAAATTGGAAATTATTTTGGAGACCAATTTGGAAATGTTGGCTGGCCAGCTTGTGGAGAAATTGATATTATGGAGCAAAATGGATGGAATAAAAATAATGTTATTGGTCACCTTCATTGGGCAGATAATTCTGGAGAATATAAAAATCAAGGAGGTACGGAAAGTATTGAAAATTCATATGATGAATTTCACACCTATTCATTAGTTTGGGATAGTTCAAAAATTTCTATTCTTTTAGATGATAATACTTTTTTTAGTATGCCAAATACATCCAACAACCCCTATGACAATGATCATTATCTACTCCTTAATATTGCTGTAGGCGGAAATCTTGGAGGGGACGTTCCATCTAATTTTTCAGAAGAAATTATGGAAATAGATTATGTAAGAATTTATCAATAACTCTTTTCAAAAAATATTGAAATCTTAGATGGATTATATCTATATTCCGTTAGGAAGGTGTCTCCAAAAAATTTCATTTATGTTACTTTTTTGTACTTTAATTTATATGTATACTTCCCGAAAAATAAGGGGAAATAGTTTTTTAAATTTATGATCATAAAGGTAAATATTATCACAATTATAATTTTAATCACTTATAGTTTATTATTTTTCATTTTATTTCACTTAATAAACTATTTCTAAAATGAAGATCAAGTCTGTGGATTTAAAATTTTTTTTTGTTCTAATTATGTCAATCATAATTCTTGGTTGTGACGACAATTCAGAAAATCTTTTTGTCAAAATTGACAGTAGCACAAGTAATGTTAAGTTCAATAATCAAATAATTGAAAATGATACGTTAAATATCCTAAATGAAGAGTATGTTTTTAATGGGGGAGGTGTGGCAGCTGCTGATTATAATAATGACGGAAAAACTGATCTGTTTTTTACTGGAAATCAGCAACCCAATAGACTCTATTTGAATCAAGGTGAATTTGTTTTTAAAGACATTAGTAAATCTGCAAAAATATTAGCTCAAGATAAGTGGTCTACAGGAGTTACTTATGCTGACATTAATAACGATAATCTTTTGGATATATATGTTTGTGCTGCTATGTATAAAGAGAATAGAAGAAATATGCTTTTCATAAACAAAGGAGTTAATCCAGAAACTGGAATTATTAATTTTGAAGAAAAAGCATCTGAATATGGTGTTGACGATTCTGGTAATAGCATGGGAGCTGTCTTTTTTGATTACAATAAAGATGGCCTTATTGACCTTTTTGTTCTAAACAATGAACAAAGTAAAACCATTCCTACAAACTATAGGAAAAAAATTAAAGATGGAACTGCTGTTAGTAATGATCGACTCTACAAAAATAATGGTGATGGAACTTTTTCTGATGTTACAATAGAATCGGGAATTACATTAGAAGGATTTGGTTTGGGAGTAGCTATCTCTGATATAAACCATGATGGTTGGCCAGATATATTCATTGGCAACGATTATATAACAAATGATCTCCTATATATAAATAACCAAGACGGAACATTCTCTAATAAAATAAGAGATTTTATTAAACATCAAAGTATGTTCTCTATGGGTGTAGATATATCGGATTTTAATAATGATGGGTACCCTGATATTGTGTCCTTGGATATGCTTGGCGAATCAAACTATAGAAAAAAAACAACTATTTCATATAGTAATTATGAAACTGTTTTTTTAAATCAAAAATGGGATTATGAAACCCAACATTCAAGGAATATGCTGCATCTTGGAAATGGGAATAATATCCCTTTTAGTGAAATAGGTATGCTTTCAGAAATATATCAAACCGATTGGAGCTGGTCTCCTTTATTCTTTGATGCAGATAATGATGGGCTTAGAGACTTATTTATAACAAATGGTTTCCCAAGAGATATAACAGATAAAGATTTTTCTGATTTTCGACAAAGTGTTGCCCGATTTGTCAATATTTCAGTCCTTCTAGATTGCATTCCGGTTGTAAAACAGTCAAATTATTCTTTTAAAAATAATGGCGATCTAACTTTTTCTGATAAAAGTAATGATTGGGGGCTTGAAATACCTTCCTTTTCAAATGGTGCTGCTTATGCAGATCTTGACAAAGATGGTGATCTAGACTATATAGTTAATAATATAAATGATGAAGCATTTATCTTTAATAACACTTCAGAAAAATCTCTTAACAATAAGTATTTAATGGTTAAACTAAGAGGTCCTGAAAATAACGCGACAGGAATAGGTGCCAAGATTGCCCTAAGGTTTCAAGGGGATAAATTTCAAACCCAAGAGATCTATCACACTAGAGGATATATGTCTGGAGTTGAAAACATAATTCATTTTGGCCTTGGAGATCTTGGGGAAATTCTTTCAGTAGAAGTTCTTTGGCCAGATGGGTCTTTTCAAAGAATCTCTGATGTTAAATCAAATCAAACCATTGAATTCCTTTATAATAATTCAAATGATATAGATGATAAGTTAATCCGTTTCCCTCTGATTAAAAAAGATTATGACAAAATGTTTACTGAAGTGTCTAAAATTAAAGACATTAACTTTAAACATTCTCAAATTGATCAAGCAGACTTCCATTTTCAAAGATTACTGCCAAGAAAAATCTCTGAATCCTCTCCTAAAATAGTTTCTGGAGATTTTAATAATGATCGCTTAAATGATTTTGTCGTATCCAATTCAAAAGGTGCTTCTCCAAAATTATTCTTACAAAATAATGATGGGAAATTTAATGAATCTAAACTTTTCAAATCTGATCATTTTAATGACTATGAATATGAAGATTTAGCAACTCTCGATTATGATCTTGATAATGATTTGGATTTAATTTTTTTAGCAAACAAAGAAAATTATTCAAGACAACTTTTTGAAACTAAAATTGAGCTCTTAAGAAATGATGGCAATGGAAACTTTGAATTGGAAAGTGGCAAGTTTTTAAAATTGGATTCTCAAGGCTCAATAATTCGTGTTAATAATAACATTAATGAAAAGCTTACTGATATTTTCATTGGGGGGAAAACCAGACTAATAGAATATCCCCATTCTGATACTAGTTCAATTCTTAGAAATATTAATGGAGAATTTATAGATGTTAGTGAACAAGTTTTTGGGGATAATCCCCCAAAAGGCATTATTAAGGATGCTCTTTGGGTAGATCTTAATAATGACAAAATAAAAGATCTTGTTGTGGTAAGTGAATTTTATCCCATCCAAATATATCTCCACAAAAATGGAAAACTGATACTATCAGAAAAAAATGGAATAGAAAATTATTCTGGCTGGTGGCAGTCAATAGAATCCTTAGATAGTGATAACGATGGAGATATGGATCTTTTGATTGGAAATATTGGTGTAAATAATCATTACAATATTTCAAATGAAACACCGGTTTCTTTGATTTCAAAAGACTTTGATGAAAATGGATTTGAGGATCCAATCATTTTTTCTTACTCAAAAAGTAAAAAGGGAAAACTAAAAATGTATCCCGTTACATTTTGGGGTAACTTAAATAGACAAAGTCCTTTTTTCAGGAAAAAATTTAATTCCTATAAGCAATTTGGATCCGCAGATTTTAATAAAATTTTTTCTGAAGAGGAATTAAAAGGAGCCATAAAATTAGAAGTTAATTTTGATAAAACCTGCTTAATTGAGAACTTAGGAAATGGGAAATTTAAGGTCCATATATTACCCAGTAAATCCCAGTTTGCCCCTATATATGATTTTGAAAAAGTTGATCTAAATAATGATGGTTTATTAGACCTGTTGCTAATTGGAAATGACTATGGAAATGAGCCCTTTATAGGCCCATATGATGCCCTTTCAGGTCTTGTTTTAATAAATACTGGGGAAAATAAATTTGAGGTAATGGAGGAAGAAGAATCAAATTTTATTGTTCCTGGGAATGCTCGAGATATTGAAAAAATGACTAATAGTAAAGGAGATAATTCATTTTTAGTCTCTCAAAATTCCGGTCAATTANTNCTCTTTGAAATGTCAAAAAANTAATCTTTTTAGNTATAAAATCATTAAATTGAATAAATATTTTAACCCAAAANACTATGAGNTTTATCTATTTTNCATTGGTTTTNTCTTTTTCCNTTTTTTCCTGTAAAAACGAAGAAAAAAATTCTGATAATATTTTATTTCATTTTATTGTGAATGAATTTGATCATGAAAATGGTCAGATGGATACAACTTTTAAAATCATCAATAATAGCAGCCATGCTTTTGAAGGGGGAAACTGGTCCNTNCATTGGAATCAATTCCTTTGGGCCATGGATACTGATTCNCTAGCTAAGGGNCTTAAATTTGAAAGAATTAGNGGAGGNGATTCATACTTAAAAATNGATTTTGACAGTAATTGGAATCTTAAAGCTAANGATACNNTTGAATTNAANGTTATTCAAAAGGGNATTATGAGACGAATATGCATGGGCCCNATGGGTGTTTTCTTAGTNGACAACAAAANACAAAAAGCNTTTGATGCANAAACCAAAGTGGAATGGGAAAATGCCTCTGGCATAGAAGGNCTTCAAATACCAACAGCAGCTGAAAGATATGATGATTTAAAAATGGTTTATGATCTTGAGAAAAATGATCTTGATTGGGTTACTCCTCGACCAAAAGAAATTAATCTTTCTGGGNAATTCCGAGATCCTAACAAGATTCTTACNATTAACATGGATGAAAATTTTTCTTCTTTAAAATCNAGGCTAAANAATGTATTAGAANACTTTCTNNCCTATAGATGGGATTCTAGCAAAAGCGCAAATCTTATAATAAAAGAAAACTCTTCTCTTGGAAAAGAAGAATATTCTCTTGAAATTCTTGAAGAAAAAATAATAATCTCTGCGTCTAGTTATGCAGGATTATTTTATTCATTTCAATCTCTGCATCAAATAATTAATGTAGCTGCAAATGAGAATAATGTTTGGCCTATTTTAAAAATNACAGATTCTCCAAGATTTGAATATCGTGGNTTNCTCTTTGATATTTCNAGGAATTTTCACCCTGCTGAAAAAATTAAGCAGATTTTTGATTACATGGGATATTTTAAATTGAATCATTTTGATTTTAGAATNACTGATGACGAAGGTTGGAGAATTGAAATCCCTGGATTGCCNGANTTAACTANTGTAGGNAGTAATCGNGGATATACAANTGATGAACAAGATAAATTATTCCCCTCATATGGTTCAGGCGCTAATGGTTTAAAGACAGGAAATGGATANATCAGNANAGNTGAATTTATTGATTTNTTGAAATATGCAAATGACAGAAATATTACTGTAATACCTCAAATTAGTTTCCCTTCACACGCAAGAGCTGCAATAAAGTCAATGNGGGCAAGGTATAATAAATTATCTNAAGCTGATAAAACTNCTGATGCANAAAAATATCTTTTGGATGATATCAATGATAAAAGCATTTACGTTTCTGCGCAAGGATATAACGATAATATTATATGTATTTGCCAGGAAAGTTCCTACAATTTTTTTAATAAAGTTGTTAGTGAAGTGAACTCAATGTATGGGGANGCTAAATTAAAAATGAAAATTTTCCATATTGCTGCAGATGAAGTTCCATATGGATCTTGGACAGAGTCCCCTATTTGTAAAAATTTTATGAAGGAAAANAAAATTANTTCAATAAATGAACTATATGATTATAATCTGTTTAGGATAAAAAAAATATTAGATGAAAATAATGCTACAATGGCTGGTTGGGAGGATGTNTTNCTTTCTCACTCNAAAAAAAGCCAAAGTGAAACAGAGATTAAGAAGGAAATGATGGATCTTAATTTTATTCCTTATGTTTGGAATAATACCTGGGGAGGAGGTCGTGAAGACATGATATATAAATTTGCNAACANCGGNTTTAAAAGTATAATGAGTAACTCTTCTGCATTTTACTTTGATATGGCGAATAATAGAGATATGGAACTTTATGGTNTAAACTGGTCAGGATACGTTGATTATGAAGACACTTGGTCAACTGAACCACATAATGTTTTTGCAAATANAAAAAGTCTTAAAAAACATAACATAAGTGAAGAATATCTATCTAAGGTAGTTTCATTAGAAGAAGATGCAAAAGAAAATTTCCTGGGTATACAATCTCAATTATGGGGAGANACTCTTGTAAATCAAGATATTGTTGATGAACTTTTTATGCCAAACCTTGTTGTTTTNTCTCAAAGAGCATGGTCAAGTTCTGAAAAATGGATTGAAATTGATGATGAAGATGAGCAGTTGACAGCACATGNTCNTTCATGGAATATTTTCTCTAACAATTTGGGGCAGCGNATTTTNCCAATAACAAGTTCTTTGTTTGGAGGAGTTAAATACCATTTNCCTAAACCTGGTGCAATCATAATAAATGANACCCTGAAGGTAAAAGTTGANTTCCCTGGTCTTGATGTTAGNTTTACAAGAGATGGTTCAGAGCCAAACATCNATTCAGAATTNTATAATTCACCTTCTTATGTTNATGAGAATGATAAAATTGTACTGAAAGTTTTCGATAAAACTNGNAGAGGAGNAAAATCAATAAAAGCTAATTAAAATATACACCATGACAAATTCTAGTTCCCAAAGATTATTATCACTTGACCTTCTTAGAGGGGTTACNATTATTTTTATGATAATTGTTAATGATCCTGGCTCATGGGANCATGTCTATGCTCCNCTATTGCACGCAGAATGGAATGGGATTACACCAACTGATTATATTTTCCCTACTTTCTTGTTTGTATTGGGAACCTCAATNGTGCTATCGATAAGTAAACAAAGGGAGAAGGGAATTGAGAATAACAGAATCCTTAAAAAAGTAATATGGAGAGCAGCTAAAATATATTTAGTTGGTTTGTTTTTATGGATTTGGGGTAAATTTTTCNATCATTTTTCTATATCACTTGATGAAATTCGTTGGGTAGGNGTNCTNCAANGAATTTCATTTGTTTTTCTCTTTTGTGCATTNATTNATATGTANACNTCNNNNANNACNCAAATCTATATNTGNNTTTTAACTCTTNTNGGATATTTAATTGTTATGTGTTANGTNCCTGTNCCAGGAATAGGNTATCCAGATNTAAGNNTGCCAGAAAAAAANTGGGCTCATTATATNGATTCNCTNTTTTTACCTGGGGTTTTATGGNAAGATNCNTGGGATCCNGANGGNATACTCAGTACTCTCCCNTCAATAGTNACTGGGATTTTTGGAATGTTTGCTGGATANATAATCAAAAAATCATCTGATCTAAAAGAAAAAATAGTTTATCTCTTTATTTTGGGTTTTTGTTTACTCCTTGCAGGGGATATAACAGGTTATATTTTCCCGCTTAATAAAAATTTATGGAGCACTTCTTTTACTCTTTTAGTAGGAGGAATATCTTGCTTAGCATTTGCGTTTTTTGTTTTTCTTGTCGATTTAAGAGATAATGGTAAATATTTTAAATTCGCAAAAGTCTTTGGCGTTAACTCCATCTTCTCTTATGTCCTTGCGGGTATGATAACATTTATTTTCTATGGCGATGGTTTATGGGGTTTTGGTTTTAATGATTTATTCNTAGAAAATCTTTCATCCATTGGAATATCAAAAAAACTATTATCGTTTATCTATGCCATTATTTATGTATTGATAATATGGGTCCCTACAAATTATCTTTACAGAAAAAAAATATATATTAAGTTATAGTCACATGTACAAATACTATTCNTCNTCCAAAACTTTACTTGATAAAATTGTAGAAAAAAATCGTTTAAANATTGATGAGTCATCAAAGCTTTTAAGTGAATGCATATGCAATGATAAGTTGATNCANACTTTTGGGACAGGTCACTCTCATGTAATAGGNCTTGAGCTTTTTGTCAGAGCAGGTGGTTTAGCNAATGTTAATTCTTTTTTGGATTCCTCTGTTATGACCTCTGAAGGCTCAAGAAGAAGTGCAGAAATAGAGAGAATTGAGGGTTACTCAAAAATTATATGGGATCAGCATAAAATTGAAAAAGGAGATGTTTTTATAATTATTTCAAACTCTGGCAGAAATGCCATGCCAATTGAAATTGCAATGCTTGCTAAAGAAAAAGGCCTAAAAGTAATTGGAATAACCTCTATTGAACAATCAAAAAAATATCCTTCCAGGCATAGTAGTAGNAAAAAATTATATGANCTTGCTGACATTGTTATAGATAATTGTGTTCCTTCAGGCGATGGTATGCTAAATATTGGNGGCAATAAAACTGGAGCAGCATCNACNTTNTCAGGAACCTTTATTGTAAATCTAATTTCAACNGAAGCAATGTTTTTGGCAANTGAAAANGGCTTTAAGCTACCAATTTATTATAGTCAAAATATTGATGGATNTAGNAATGAAGAACTTTATAACAANTATGAGAATAGAATAAAGCATTTATAAAACCTTAACTTTAAAACATGAAAAAATTATTTTGTCAATTATACTTAATCACTATTTTTTTAACCTTTAGCACTATTAGCTACTCTCAATCTTANACTTCTTTATTTAATGGGGAAGATCTCAGTGGATGGACAATTCATGGAGATGAAAAGTGGTATGTAGATAATGGGAAAATAATATGTGAAAGTGGGCCTAAAAAAGAATATGGATATCTTTCAACNATCGATCATTTCGATGATTTTGAATTAAGTTTAGATTTTAAACAAGATGCTGACGGGAATAGCGGTGTTTTTTTTAGATCAACTCTTGAAGGAACAAAAATAACTGGATGGCAAGCTGAGGTTGCTCCTCCAGGAAATCACACGGGCGGAATATATGAATCCTATGGAAGAGGGTGGTTAATAAAACCTGATCCTGCAAAAGATCAGGCTCTTAAAATGGGAGATTGGAATAATCTTAAAGTAAATGTCATTGGTTCAAAAGTTACAACCTATTTGAACGGTGTTGAGATGATAGAAATAGAGGATGAAAAAATTGGTGAAGGGAAAGGATCAATAGCTCTTCAAATTCATGATGGTGGAGGAATAAAAGTAAGTTGGAAAAATATTAAAATAAAAGTTTTAAAATAAATGTTATGCGGAAAATTAAAATAAATACAAGGATTCTATCAATATTAACACTAATATTTGGAATTGCATTTTTATTTGAAAGTTGTAAAGAAAAAAAATCATTAAACCCTGAAAATGAATGGATAAATCTTTTTGACGGTAAAACAACTGATGGATGGAGAGTATATAATGGAGAAGAAATTCCTAAAAAGTGGGCAGTTGTTGATGGAAATCTGACGTTTAATACTGAACTAAAACTAGAAGATGATTTTTCTGGAGGGGGAGATATAATATACTTCAAAGAAGAATTTGAAAATTTTGAATTGTTTGTTGAGTGGAAACTACCTAAAGGAGGCAATAGTGGAATTTTATACCATGTGAAAGAAGGATACAATAGCCCCTTTGATGTTTCTCCTGAATATCAGCTACTTGATGATGATGGCTGGGAAGAAATCAATAATGCTAAGCTTGAACAGTGGCAAAAGGCAGGAGCTGATTACGCTATGTATACACCAGATGATAACAAGAAAAAGCTCAATCCTGCTGGAGAGTGGAATTCATCTAAAATAGTATATACAGAAAAAAAAGTTGAGCACTGGTTAAACGGAGAATTGATCCTTTCATTTGTCCCTCAATCGGAGGATTGGTATCAGAGAAAAAATTCAGGGAAGTGGAAAGATTACCCTAATTATGCAAAATTCAAAAGAGGATACATCGCTCTTCAAGATCATGATAGTCCAATATGGTTTAAAACTATAAAATTAAGACCTCTATAGAACTATTTAAAATTTCTATTGTGCTATAGAAAGAATTTATTACAATAAATCATCGCCGAATACAAATTATTAGAAATTTGCAACAATTCTGAGTAGCGCAATGCAANAGAAATTTATAGTTATTTTATTTTTTTTATCNTTTTTTTCNTATGCTCAGAAAGAATACTCCCTAAATAAAATATCTTCAGATAAAATTAAATTAGATGGTGTTGTAAACAAATCTGAATGGGCGGATGCAATTCAAATTCCATTAATTTACGAACAAGAGCCTGGCAAAAATATAAAAGCTGAAAGAAATACTATTGCATATCTTACCTATTCAGATGAATTTCTCTTTGTTGCATTTGTGTCTTTTACCGATCCAGATACAGAAGTTAGAGCCTCTATAAGGCCAAGAGATAACATGAGTATTTGGAATGATGACATGTTCATTATTAGATTTGATACTTTTAAAGATGCGAGGAATAATTTTGTTTTTTCATCAAACTCTCTAGGAAGTCAGTTTGACCTTCGAATGCTTAATGCTACTGATGACATGGGCAAATACGACTCAAGTTTTAACGCAAATTTTATCTCAAATGGATCCATCGCTGAGGACAGGTATCAAGTAGAATGGAAAATTCCATTTTCAGAAATCCCCTCTCCAAATGGGGAAAATCAGCAATGGAATTTTAACCTTGGTAACAGATATTACAAAGATGGTAAAACTATTGCGCTAGGAAGTCAGGCATATGATAGAGACAACCCATGTGAAGTATGTCAAACAACAGATATATTAAACATAAGCAATATTAAAGTAAAGAAGCGTTTTGAGTTACTTCCGTATGTTTCAGCTTCCGTTTCAGGAGAAAGGGAAAATATAGATGATAAAATTAGTTATGACCCCATTGAAAGAAGAGTTGGGCTTGGCATAAATATGGACTTTAACAAAACAACATCTCTTGAAGTTACTTTTAATCCAGATTTTTCTCAAGTGGAAGCTGATGTTACAAGGATTGATATCAATTCAGCTGTTTCACTAAGGTATCGAGAAAGAAGACCTTACTTTAGTCGAGGTACAGATATTGTTCGCTTTAGTGATGGTGCATTTTATTCCCGATCTATAAGTAACCCATCTATTTCAACAAAACTATTAAGTCAAAATTCTAATAGTAGAATTTTTTTCTTAACTGCTGTTGATCAAGATTCCCCATATTTAGTTGCTAGTGAGGACAAATCCTATTTGGGGCAGGGCGGTCAGAGTTTTGTAAATGTTTTCAGATATCAAAGAATAATAAATGATAAAGCTCGGATTGGAATGTATACATCAAACAGATACTATGAAGGTGGAGGATATGGAAATTTAGTTGGAATTGATGGCTTATTGATTCTAAACAAAAAATGGAGATTAAATTATGAGCTATTTAAAAACTTTAACCAAGAACCCACTAAAGATTGGATTGATAGCTCAGATAAAATTGGAGACCGATCTGTCATGCTAGATGGGCAAGAATTTAATGGGGATGCTATATATCTTACTTTTGAAAGAAACACCGAACATTGGAAAAGTTATTTTACCTACAGAAATATATCTCCTGATTATCAAACAGATGTTGGATTTGTTGTCAAGAATAATCGGCGTTGGGGCACTCTTCGTCATACATATCAAAATATTGTAGACAAGGAAAATCTAAGAAGCTATGAGTTTGGAACAAAATTAGATGTAAACTATACTTTCGATAATAAACTAAAAACTATTTCACTAGATGGGGATTTTCAAATAGAAACAATTGGTAATACTGAAATATCATATACTTATGATTGGGATATTTTTAAAAATTTTATGGGTATTGATTTTAAAGATCTTCCTACTTCAGATCTTAACATAAGAAGTTCTCCAACTGAATTTTTTAATTTTAATATTTCATATGAATGGGGTAAAGATTTAGCATATAATGAAGAAGTCCCTGAAAAGGGAAAATTAAAAACATTTTCTATTTATGCGTCATTTCAAATTAATGAAAATCTAAACATTAATGGATTATTAAATTATTCTGAGCTTAAGCAGCTTGAAACGTCTGAATATTATTTTTCAGGAAATATTTTCAGACTAACGACGCGATATCAGTTTTCAAATTTTTTGAATTTGAGACTCATTGCTGAGAAGAACACATTTAATAAATCCTTTTTTATTCAACCATTAGTTCAATGGAACCCTAATCCTTCCACTATATTTTACCTTGGAGGAAATCAAAATACAGATTTAGAAATTGATGAAGAGATTATTCCACTTCTTAAATTTAGAAGATCACAAATTTTCTTTAAATTTCAATACCTAATTGGACTTAAAAAATAATTGAAATTTTTTTTATACTTTTAGTCATCTCACTATGAGAAAGAGAAGGGATTTTTTAAAAATTTTCGCCGCTTTTAGCGGATTTTCGTTTATGCCATCATTTGCTTGGTCGTCTTCAAATCAGAGGTTTCTTAGAACTGCTCATATTGGTGTTGGGGGAATGGGCCTTGAGGACTTAAAAGCTATTTCATCTCATAGTGAAGTCCAAGTTGTTGCCTTATGCGATGTTGATAGTAATGCTTTAAAAAAAGCAAAAGAATTATTCCCAAAGGCTGATACCTATAAAGACTATAGGAGAATGCTTTCAAGTAATGCAAACAAAATAGATGCCGTAATTGTTTCTACACCTGATCATACTCATGCACCTGCATCTATAATGGCAATGAAAATGGACAAAAATGTTTATTGCCAAAAGCCTTTAACTCATCATGTTTCAGAGGCTAGAACCATGAGTCAATTAGCTGAAGAAAAAAACTTGGTTACCCAAATGGGTATTCAGGTTCATTCATTTTATGATTACAAACTTGCTACTTTATTGATTCAATCTGGAATAATTGGTAAAGTTAGTACTGTAAGGGCTTGGTCACCAAAAAATTGGGGATATGATGGGCCAGAACCTGAAGGGGAAGATCCAGTTCCAGAGAATTTAGATTGGAACCTATGGCTTGGAACAGCGCCTGACAGGCCATATAAAGATAAAGTTTACCATCCCTTCAACTGGAGAAAGCTTGTTGATTACGGATGTGGAACGCTTGGTGATATGGGAGTTCATATTTTTGATACTCCTTATAATGCTCTTGCTCTTGATGTGCCACTTACGATTAAAAATAGCTGTAGAAAACCCAATGGCTTTGGATATCCTGAAAATAATATAGTAACATATACCTTCCCAGGTACTCCTTATACAACTGATACTCTTAAATGGATATGGCATGACGGTGCAGATGCTCCCAAATATCATAAAGATTTAAAATTACCTAAAAGAGAAAAACTACCTCAACAAGGAGCCATGTTTGTTGGAGAAAAAGGAAAATTATTACTCCCCCACTTTATGGAACTACCAAGATTAATTGTTGATGGAGAATACAAAGAAATAGACATCACTCCTTTTGAAAAATCAAAACAAATTGGTGCTCCGATTAGAAACTATGAACAAGAGTCTCCTAAACATTATCACCAATTTGTTGATGCCTGTTTAGATAAAGGAACTTGTACTGCTCCTTTTTCATATTCCGCAAAACTAACTGAAACAATTCTTCTTGGAGTTATAGCTGGAAGGTTTCCAAACAAAACTTTACACTGGGATAAAAAAGCCTCTAAATTTCAGGAACCTGAAGCNAACAAATATTTAAACTTTGAATACAGAGATTTTTAATCCTAAACTTCNAAATACTACTCTTTANAAAAANAGAAAATGCTTAAAAAAATAACAATTTTTATAATGTCTTTTTTCTATGTATACATTGGTGTAAAACATTTTACTGATCCTGATTACTTTTTAGGCATTATGCCTCCTTATATTGGTTGGCATTTAGAACTTGTTTATTTAAGTGGGNTTTTTGAGGTTATCTTTGGATTAGGACTACTAANCAAATACAGAAGATATTCTGCTATTGGTTTAATACTGCTTTTAATTGCNGTTTTCCCCGCTAACATATATTTAATTNTGAGTGAAGAAGCTCAAATNTCACTTAATATAACTAAACAAACAGCAATTATTAGGGCTCCTTTTCAACTTCTTTTTATAGGTTTAGCTTATTGGCATTCGAAGCCATAATTTTTGTTAACTCACATCATAGAATTATATTTGTCTTTTTTAATGAAATGAAATTATATCTATATCAAATTGATGCTTTTACAGAGAAAGTCTTTAGCGGTAATCCCGCCTGTGTTGTTCCGCTTCATAAATGGCTAGAAGATGAAATACTTTTGAAGATAGCTCAAGAAAATGCTGTTTCAGAAACTGCGTTTTTCGTTCAAAATGATCATTTTTTTCATTTACGTTGGTTCACCCCTGATATTGAAATGGACCTTTGTGGACATGCGACACTTGCCGCTGCGTATGTGATAAAAAAGTATTTAAAATACCCTAAAGATGTTATCCCTTTTAATAGTTTAAGCGGTAAATTAAATGTTCATGTAAATGATGAAAATTTCACTTTGGACTTTCCTTCAAGAGAACCTGTTAGTTCTGAGTTGCCTTTACTTATTAAAAATTCTCTAAGCATACAGCCGCAAAAAATCCTAAAATCAAGAGATTACTTTTTGGTATATAACAATCAAAAAGAAATTGAAGATATAAAAATAGACCGATCAATAATTGATCAGATAAATCTCGACCCTGGCGGAGTTATTATAACAGCAAAGGGAGATAATTGTGATTTTGTTTCAAGATGGTTTGCTCCACAATCAACTATTTTTGAAGATCCAGTAACTGGATCAGCCCACTGCTCTTTAATTCCTTATTGGAGCAAAGAGTTAAACAAGAAAAAAATGGAAGCCATGCAGCTTTCAGCAAGAAAAGGAAAAATATTATGTGAGGATAAGGGAGAAAGGGTTCTCATCAGTGGGAAAGCTACTACTTACTCCATAGGAAATATTTGGATTGATCAAGACTAGCTGTGAAGGGAGATAAAAATTTTGTTTTTTTTCTTTTATTATTCGTCGGATTTTTTGCAAACGGCCAGACCAAAATTATTAAGGTCATAGACTCGTTGACAAAAGAACCAATCCCTTATGCAACTGTTCTTTTTTCAAATAATACTGGTATAATAACAGATGACAATGGCCGGTTTGAACTTTTAGAAGAGCAATCCCTTAATAATGATTCTATTTATGTCTCCTTTATTGGATTTAAAACATTATCAAGAGAATTGTCTAGTCTTAAGGACAGTCTTTTGATCCTTTCTCCAAATCCTATTGAGCTTAATGAAATTGTTTTAACCAATCGAGAATATTCAGCAGAAGAAATTGTTGGAAAAATACGTGAGAACATCAGCCAAAATTATGAAATCCAAATTTTAGATAATCTGCTCTTCTTTGGTCAAAAAGAGTCTAATGAACTAAACAGAATAAAGATTTCTAAGTACAAATCTTCGATCAAAGAACTAAACAGAAGTTTTCTTGACAGCATGCTAAGCTCAATGGATAAAAAAAACGAATATGCCATAGAAGTTTTAGGTAATTACTCTGGGAGTTTTAAAAAGGAGCAGCAAAAAATAAACCTAATAAAAGCAAGAGAGACCTATAGTCAAGAAAAAGACCTAACCGTAATTGCGCTTGAAGAAAAATTTGAAGAGGCTATTAAAAATAATGTTAAATCAAATTCTTATTTCAAAGTAAAATCAGGAATTTTTGGAGGAGAAATGGAGAACGAATATATCGATAACCTAAAAGGTGATGTAGATAGCACAGATACTGAAGCTGTTAAAATAGAACTTGCTGAGAAAAACAAAAAAGAGATGAGAAGGAAACTAAATTTTGCTAAAAACAGAAAAGGTGAGCTAAGATCTATTCTAAGTTATTTGTTTTATGCGCCTAAAACCAAATTAAACTTCATAACAAAATCAAACAGGTATAATTTCACTTTAAATGAAATGACATATTTTGCTAAA
>NZZH01000068.1 GCA_002702405.1 Flavobacteriaceae bacterium
ACGTATTAATGTTTTTGGAAGAGGAGTCTGGTAATTACTATGTTAGTGTAAAGAATTTTTGTAGTTTTTTAAACTTTTTTAAGCTCAAGAAAAAGCTAGATGAGATCCCAGAAACAGAGCATGCTATCATTGACTTTTCTTTGTGTGATTTTGTTGACCATACTGTAATGGAAGGTTTGAATAATTACAGAAGGGGTTTTGCGAGCAAAGGAGGAATCCTTGAAACTATCGGTCTTGATATACGCGCTGCAGAAACAGCTCATCCGTTTGCCGTTAGAAAAAGCTTGCCACAAAGTAATTTTTTGAATTTTCAAGCATCACTAACNAAAAGACAGGTTCGTCTTCAAAAATTATCAACCATTCTTGATTGGGAATATTTAGCGGAGCCTGTNTCNGATTCTGGCGATCTTGAAAAGTTTTTGTTCTTCAAAACAAAATTAATTAACTACCAATACAACTCCTTAAAGAGCAAAAATAATATAACCTCACTTTTTGACCTTTCCTATAGTGAGGGTGCGTTTATTGCTAAAGAAAACCTAGANGCTACTTTTTTGAAAATAAAATCTCCTAAAAAACTCCCTGTTTTTGTTTTAGCCAAAGAAGACTTAATGTCAATTTTCTATGCCTTTTCTAGATCCAAAGACATAAATTTTAAACAGCATCCTGTCTTCTCAAATCGTTTTTTTCTATACGGTGACGATCGAAAAGCTATTCGTTCTCTTTTTTCTAGTGCTCTNATTTCTTTTTTTGAAAGTCAGCCAACTTATCATGTTGAATCAAATGGTAATAGTGTTCTGATAAAGGGCGGGGATCGTCTAGCAAGCATTGAGGAAATTAAAAAAATGATGTCTTTTGCCGAGGGTCTAGGAGACGTGTTGGCAGAAAAGTGATTTGATTTTTAACGAAAACATATAACTTTACCTATTAGGGCTTTTAAAAATGACTTTATATTCTATTGAATGCGGAAACTTTAAATTAGATGGAGGNGCGATGTTTGGAGTCGTTCCCAAGCCCCTTTGGGAAAAAACAAATCCTGCTGATTCTCAAAATAGAATAAAAATGGCGACTAGGTCTCTTTTAATCGAAGACGGNAAAAAATTAATCCTTATTGATTGCGGCCTTGGCNACAAACAAAATGAAAAATTTTTTTCTCACTTTGAGAGGTGGGGAAAGTTTTCNCTTGTTTCCTCTCTAAAAAAANGGGGGTTTTCTCCTGANGACATTACCGATGTCGTTTTTACTCATCTTCACTTTGACCATTGTGGNGGGGCCATCATTTATAATAAAAAAGGTGTTCTTGAGCCTTTTTTTAAGAACGCTTCCTTTTGGTGTCATCAAAAACATTGGGAATGGGCGATAAATGCAAATAAAAGAGAAAAAGCTTCTTTTTTAAAAGAAAATATTATGCCTATACAGGAAAGTGGGCAGCTAAAACTAATCGAAGACGATGGCCGCCTTATTAACTCTCCTTATTTAGGCTTTAATATTTTGCTTGTAGATGGACATACTGAAAAGCAAATGCTTCCAATTATAAATTATAAAGGGCAGACAATTGTTTTTGCAGGAGACTTAATTCCTACTCTAGGGCATCTGCCAATACCATATATAATGGGATATGATACGCGCCCATTATTAACTCTTGAAGAAAAGTCTTTTTTATTAGACCTTGCTTGTAGAGAAAATTATTTGCTTTATTTGGAACACGACCCATATAATGAGCTTATTTCTTTAAAAAGAGATAGTAAAGGTGTTACTTTTGACAAAAAATTTACTCTGTCCTCTTTTTTTGGAGATTAATTGTTTTCTTATAAAAAAGAGCAGATTATGTCTTTTGTTTTTATTTTTGTTTGACATGAGAAAGTTTTCTAATTTTTTTTCCGGTATATTTTTTTTAATTCCTCTTTTCCTTTTTTCACAAAATTATTGGCAACAAAGAGTAGATTATGAGATGTCTGTAGATATGGATGTCAACACCTTTTTATATTCTGGCAAACAGAAACTTTTTTATACCAATAATTCTCCTGATACTATTCATAAAGTCTACTACCACCTTTTCTTTAATGCTTTTCAGAAAGGTAGTGAGATGGCTGTGAGAATAAAGACAGGGAAGGACAAAAACTTCAGGTTTAAGGTAGACATTGATTCCCTGTTGCCTAATGAAGCGGGGTTTCTAAATGTTTTTAATCTAAGACAAAATGGAAAGAAAATAAAAAGCGAGGTGTCTGGAACGATTTTAGAAGTTACTCTTGATTCTTCTATGCCGCCAAAAACATCTACTTTGTTAACTCTTGATTTTAAAGGTCAGGTTCCTGTAATGGTTCGACGCGCCGGAAGGAATTCTAACGATGGGATCGCTCTTTCCATGGCTCAGTGGTTTCCTAAAATGGCTGAATATGATTACGATGGTTGGAATGCCGAGCCCTATTTGGGAAGGGAGTTCCATGGTGTTTGGGGTGATTATGATGTGAAAATATCTATTGATAAAGATTATGTTGTTGCTGCAAGTGGGTATATTCAAAATCCTAAAGAGGTTGGTCATGGTTACTCGGCTTCGCCCAAGAAGAAAAAGAAAGAAAAAATCACGTGGCATTTTATAGCGCCAAAAGTACATGATTTTACCTGGGCTGCTGATCCTAATTTTATTCATGAAATTTATCCTGGCCCAAACAATGTCGATCTTCATTTTTTTTATAAAGACAAGGAAAGTAATCTTCCGAATTGGAAAAACATTCAGCCCATAACTGCTGAGCTTATGGTTTTTTTCAATAAAACCATAGGNCTTTATCCTTATAAACAATATTCTGTTGTTCAGGGGGGAGATGGGGGGATGGAATATGCTATGCTTACTCTTATTGGAAGAGAACGCTCCTTTGAGAGCCTTGTCGGCGTGACCTCTCACGAGCTTGCCCATTCTTGGTTCCAGCATGCGCTCGCTAGTAACGAAATGAAACACGAGTGGATGGATGAGGGTTTTACCTCATATATTTCTGATTTGGCTGAAAATGAGGTTTTGCAAAAAAATCTTGTTTTCCCTCATGCCGGATCATACAGGGGGTATTTGCGATTAGCTCTTTCCGGGTTTGAACAGCCGCAATCTACAAATGCTAACAGATATGATTATAACATGGCTTATGAATCAACTGCATATAGCAAAGGTTCTGTTTTTCTTGGTCAGCTTGGATACATAATAGGCCCTAAAAATTTAGCTAAAACGATTAAAGACTATTATCAAGAATTTAAATTTACTCATCCTCAGCCAAATGATTTCCGAAGAGTTGCCGAAAGGGTCTCTGGGATTCAGCTTAAGTGGTACTTGACAGATTGGACGCAAACAACCAACACCATAGATTATGCCGTCAAAGAAGTCGCTGCGATAGAGGGCAAAACTAAAGTTTCGCTTGAAAGAATAGGGTCAATGCCTATGCCCTTAGATATACTTGTTTCGTTCTCTAACGGAGAAAAAAAAGTGTTTTACGTTCCGTTGGCTCTGATGCGGGGTGAAAAGCAAAACCCATATTCGTTTCATTGGGAGGTTTTAAATGACTGGCCTTGGGCTTTCCCTGATTACTCTTTTGTTATTGATAAAAGCATTGATGAAATAGAGTCTATAATAATTGATCCTAGTTTCTATATGGCAGATATCGACAGAGAAAATAATATTTATGAAGCCTCTCCTAAAAAAGAATGACAGGGTTTTTCTGTTAAAAAAAAACTCTTCTTTTAAAAAAATTTTTTCTGATGGGCTTGCTTTTTCCTCTGGTAAAATTATTTTAAACGCCTGCTTTGATAGTCCAGAAAAAAAATTTGTTTTTCTTGGCTTTGCTGTTAGCAAAAAANCCGCTTTTAATTCCGTTGAAAAAAATAGAGTTAAACGCCTTCTTAAAGGGGCGGTTATCCAAAACANTTCTTTTATTAGCGAAAATGTTCCGGCGGGTCGTTACGTTGTTTTTTTTAACGGCTCTCACGTTCCTNGGTNTTTAAGCGATTTAAAAGATGTTCTTGNGGNCTTTAAAAAAGNCTTNCTCANCAGGGGTGATACATAGAACAGTGNGGAATTCCGTCTTCTAGATATGTTTCTCCTTTATAAACAAATCCTGCTTTTTGATAGAAGCTCTTAAGGTGAAATTGTGCNGAAATTTTTATTTCTGCTCCTGGAAAATTTTCCTTACAATAATTTATACTTTTCTCTACTAGCTCGTTCCCTATTTTCTTTTNCCTTTTCTCTNCGCTTATTAAAATTCTGCCAATAGATGCATGATCCNTATAAAAGTCTCCCTCTTTAAAAATCCGAGAGTACGCTACTATTTTTTCTCCTTCTTTCCCTAAAACGTGTTTTGCTATGTTGTCTTTATTGTCTANGTCATTATAGGGGCAATTCTGCTCCACAACAAATATTTCTGCTCTTATTTTAAGGGCCTCATAAAGTTCCTCTTGGCTTAATTCTTTAAAACTTTTTATATGCCAAGTCAACATATTTATTTAGGAATTTTTTTAATTCTCCTTTGGTGACGACCTCCTTCAAATTTTGTTTGAATGAATGACGAAACCATTTCTTTTGCCTTTTTCAAAGAAACAAACCTTGCCGGTAAACTTAAAACATTAGCGTCATTGTGCTTCCTTGCTAAAATTGCCAATTCTTTGTCCCAGCATAGAGCGGCNCGTATTTTCTTCCATTTATTTGCTGTCATTGCCGCTCCNTTTCCTGATCCGCAAATAATTATACCCAATTTAGCCTTCCCTTTTTCTACATCATCAGCNACTGGGTGAATAAAATCTGGGTAGTCTACNCTCTCTTCCCTGTCTGTTCCTTTATCAGATATTTGGTGTCCTAGAGAAATTAATTCTTCTTTTATGGCTTCTTTTAGAGTTGTGCCTGCGTGATCGTTTCCTATGGCAATTAACATATTATAAAGTTAAAAAGATCNATNCTTTTTTTGATACTCTTTTAATTTTTTGTTAATAAAAAAAAATAAAAAGTTTTATTTTTTGTTTTTTTTATTTTCATCAGATTTTGTTTAAAAGATGTTTATTTTTATCTCGTTTTTCAACATATAAAAAAGNTTTTTTTATAAACATTTTTTNATGTGAACACACTGTTNAAGATGTCTTTAAAAGCCTCTTAATCAATTCTTTCGTGTCTTAAAAAAAAAGAATAAGTGACTGCTTTTTATTAATAACTAAAAAAGCTANAAAAAAACATATTATTTATTGCACAAATTAACACCTTATAATCATCATTTAAATCTTTATTAAATTAAAANTATATAGTAAATATNGTTATTGATAAATATTCATTTAAGACGTTTATATAAACCATAAATTTGAGTTTTAAAAGTTTAAACTCCGATGCGAAGAAAAAAAGAGAAGATAATAAAAGGTGAAATATCATTTGGGTCGTATGGTAAAGCTTTTCTTACAGGAAATAAAGAAAGGGATCATGAAATTTATGTATCTAAGAAAAANACNAACAGNGCCTTCCCAGGCGATCTTGTTTCATTGAAAATTACATATTCAAANAAAAAGCAAAGATGGGANGGGAGAGTAATAAAAATTTTGGAAAGGAGGAGAAGACTTTTTGTTGGAGTGTTAGAAATAAATGAAAATTTTGGTTTTGTGAACTCAACAGAAAAAAANATATCCACAGATTTCTATATATCCCCAGAAAAGATAAAAGGATTTAAAGACGGGGAAAAGGTTATTGTNAAGCTTTTAGATTGGCCGCGAGAAAATAAATCTCCCTTCGGAGAAATAATAAGATCCTTTGGTAAAGGCGAGCAATATGAATCTGAAATAAAGGCGATTTTATTTGAAAACAAAATAAGAGAAAAATTNCCACAGGAGGTNTTGGANGAATTAAAAAAAATAGAAAAAGAAGAAAAGNGCGAACANCAAAGGACAGACTTTAGAGAAGAAAATGTNTTTACAATAGATCCGATATCAGCAAAGGATTTTGACGATGCAATATCATTTAAAAAAGAANGGGAAGNGAACGTAAAAATAGGCGTTCACATTGCAGACGTAACACACTATATTAAACCCGGCACAGCATTAGACAAAGAAGCCTATAAAAGAGGGACCTCTTTATATTTACCAGACAGAGTTGTACCCATGCTCCCGGAGAAGATATCTAATGAACTTTGCTCCCTAAACCCAGGCGAAGAAAAGAAGACATTCTCATTTATTTTTATATTGACACCAGAAGGGAAAATAAAAAAGGGGAGATTTGAAAAAACACTGATAAAGTCTAAAAGGAGATTCAGCTATGAGGAGATACAATTTNTGTTAGAAAANAAANANGAAANAATACCAAAAGAAACAAGCCTNTCAAAAAAAGCGGAGAAAGTAGAAAAGGAAATTATAGAGGCGATACACGAGCTAAGAAAATTCACAAAAGCAAGAAGAAAAAAAAGAAAGGAGAGGGGNTCGCTATCTTTTGAAAAAAAGGAAATGGAGTTTATTTTGTCAGAAAANAAAGAGCCAANAGAAATAAAAATAAAAGAAAACAAAGAAGCCAATCAACTNGTNGAAGAGCTAATGCTTATAGCAAACTCTTATGCAGCGAAACATATGTCAGGAAAAAGCAAAGAACGCCCTTTTATTTANAGNACACATGACAAACCAGATCAGCAAAAGTTAAAAGTTNTAAAACAAATAGTAGAACCGCTAGGNTATTTNATCGACCCNAAAGGGGCAAAATTAAACCAACACCTAAACGAGATATTAAAAAAAAGCAGAGGGAAAAAAGAAGAAAATTTAATAGACACCCTAGTAATAAGAAGCATGAGCAAAGCGGAGTATAAAACAAAAAATATTGGTCATTACGGGCTATCGTTCTCACACTATACCCACTTTACTTCACCTATAAGAAGATATTCAGACATAATTGCTCACAGAATTTTGTTAATGGCGCAGCAAGGAGGGAAAAGAGACAATGAAATAGAATTAAAAGAAAAATGTTCACATATCACCGAAAAAGAGATTCTTTCCATAAAAACAGAGAGAGAGGCAAATAAGTTAATGCAAATAAAATTTTTAGAAAAAATAATAGGTAAGCAAAAAAAAGGATTCATTTCAGGGGTAACAGAAGGAGGGGTCTTTGTAGAAATTATTGAAAACAAGTGCGAGGGATTTATTTTAAAAAAAGAACTAGGAGAAGAAAGGTTTTATTTTAACGAACAGCAACTAAGCCTAGTAGGGGAGAGAAACAAAAAAAAATATAGCCTGGGAGACGACATATACATAAAAATAAAGAAAGTTGATTTTAAAAAAAGGCAAGCATATTTCGCTTTAGGCGAAAAAGAGGCATCGAGCGGATTCGAACCGCTGTAAAGGCTTTTGCAGAGCCCTGCCTAGCCACTCGGCCACGATGCCGGACAGTAAAAATATAATTCTTTTCACAAAAACAGTAAACAAAAACCGAATTAGTTTCTCTTTCTTTTTATAGAAACCGAGACATCGTCCAGGCTGCCTCTTACCGGAGGGTTTTTTTTAGACACCAATACTTTTACTGCGTCAACTGAAGTAAAGCTATTAAAAACGCTTTTTGCAATTCTATCAGCTACATTTTCCAAAAGGTTTGATCTTTTTTTCATCTCAACCCCAACGATTTCGTTAAGCAAAACATAATCAATAGCATCTTTAAGCTTATCTGTTTTTGAAGGATTTTCTAGATTAGCAGTTACTTCAAGATTCACAACATAATCGGCGCCTATTTTCTTTTCCTCACCCAAGCAACCGTGGTATGCATAAAACTTCATGTTTTTAAGATAGATCTTGCCCAAAACAACAAATTTATTGCAAAGATAAAATTTAGTAATACTTAAACGAAAGAGCTTTAATATATTTGTCAATAAATATAGTCGTGCAAAAAGGGCCTAGCTTCATAGAGAAAATAATTGAAGGAGACATAAAAAGGGGGTTTTCAAAAAACAAATTGTGTTTCCGCTTTCCCCCTGAACCCAACGGGTTTTTACATATAGGACATGTAAAAGCTATATGCTTAAACTTCGATCTGGGTGAGGAATTTGGAGCCCCCGTAAATTTACGTTTTGATGACACCAATCCAAGCTCAGAGAAAAAAATATATGTTGAAGGAATAAAAGAGGATATCTTGTGGTTAGGATATAAATGGCACAAAGAGTGCTACGCCTCAGATTATTTTGAGCAACTTTATTTGTGGGCAGAAGAATTAATAAGTAAAGATCGCGCATATGTTGATTCACAAGACTCAGAAACAATTGCATCACAAAAGGGAACCCCAACAAAACCAGGAAAAGAAAGCCCATATAGGAGCAGATCTAAAGAAGAAAACCTTTCCCTATTTTCAAAAATGAGAGCCGGAAAGTTTGAAGAAGGGGAGCATGTTTTAAGGGCAAAGATAAGTATGTCTTCACCAAACATGCTTCTAAGAGACCCTGTAATGTATAGAATAATTAAAAAGAGCCATCAACGGACCTTAAAAAAATGGTGTATATATCCAATGTATGACTGGGCCCATGGGCAATCAGACTATATAGAAAAAATATCCCATTCTTTATGCACCCTTGAGTTTAAGCCCCACAGAGATCTTTATGAATGGTTTCTCTATGCTCTTGGCCCAAATCTAGAGAATGTGCCCAAGCAAAGAGAGTTTGCAAGACTTAACTTGTCACACACAATAACAAGCAAGAGAAAATTAAAAAGACTAATAGACGAAGGACACGTTAATGGATGGGATGATCCCAGAATGCCAACTATCTCAGGCCTTCGGAAAAGAGGATATACACCAGAGTCTCTTAAAAAATTTGTCCGTACTGCAGGAGTTGCGAAAAGAGAAAATATAATTGAACTTTCTTTGCTAGAGTTTTGCATTAGGGAGCATTTGAATAAAATTTCTCCTAGAATTATGGCGGTTTTAGATCCAATAAAAATAATTATAGAAAATTATCCCGAAGGAAAAGAAGAGCAGTTAATTGGAGAAATAAACCCTGAAGATCCATCGGAAGGGACAAGAAAGATTCCTTTTTCAAAAGAGCTTTTTATTGAAAAAGAAGATTTTCAAGAACAGACAGGGGAGAGTTTTTTTAGGTTAAGCCTAGGAAACGAAGTGAGACTTAAAAACGCCTATATAATTAAAGCAAAAGAGGTTATAAGGGACGAAGAAGGAAACATTAAGCACATA